>NZ_JAYWCU010000194.1:0-5441 GCF_043780375.1 Emticicia sp.
TTTCTTTTTGAGTAAATCAAAAAGAGAAAAAAATTACCTAATAATATTTATAAAGGAAAAGTAAATAATATTCGCTTGACTGGACTTAGACCATGGACAATTATTTTTTCAAAAAAACTCAGTATTGCAAGTATTGAGATAGTAAATCCTAATGTCGAAATTATTCACGAAAAACAATCTTATAATTCGTTTAAAACTGGAAAAACTCCCTATCAGATTATTTCAAAATTTATTGAGTCGTTTTCAGTTGGAAAAATAAGTTGTCAAAATATTAATTTTGCTTATACTGATTTGTCGACATCAGAGAAAATCAATACAAATAGAATTGAAAACCTCGATTTAGAAATGTCAAATTTGTTAATTGACTCAGTTTCACACAAAGACAAAGACCGATTTTACTACTCAAAAGCATGTTTTTTTCGACTAAAGCAAATGCGTCTGCCTTCAGAAGACTCACTCAATGTATTAACTATTAATGACGTATTATTTTCTAGTAAAAACAAGGAACTGACTATACGAAAAATAGTTAATTTGCCTCGTTATAAAGCTTTGGAGTATGGCAATCGCTCGGGAGGACAGGACAGAGTCGAATCTATTGTAGAGAATGTTAAACTTACGAAAATTAATTTAGAAAAGCTTTTTGAGGAAAAGAAAATGTATGCCCAAAATTTGTGGATTAGTAAAGGAAAGCTTGAAGTTTTTGCCGATACCCGCCCATTTAAAGAAAATATTAAGGCTAATTACAAACCTTTTCCTCATGAAGCATTCAGAAAAATGGATATTAAATTTATGGTTGATACAGTCCATATCAATCAACTCAAAATTACTTATTCTGAGTATAATCCCGATACAGATTTAGTGGGTCATGTACATTTTAATAAAATTAAAGGTATAGCTTTGAATTTAACCAATGATACAATTCCATTACAAAAAAATCCCCATTGTTTATTCCATTTGAACACGGAGTTTATGAATAAAACTTCGGTTGATGTAAATTTTGATTTTAATATAGCCAGCTTAAACGGAGCGTTTGAGTGTGATGGGAAAGTCGCTAAAACGTCAGCAATAGACCTAAATCAAGTAACTAATGCATTGGCAATGGCAAAAGCCAAAGATGGCTTGTTAGATAGTTTTTCATTTACAATGTCAGGAAATAAAAAAGGTATAAAAGGCTCGGTTAAGATGTTATACCATGACTTAAAAGTAATAATGCTTCAAGACAAAAATCAAGATAAAGTATTAAAAAAGAAGATAATAATGTCTATTGTAGCAAATAACTTTGTAATCAAAAATGCAAATCCACTAAGGAACAAACCCGTAAGAGTTATCGCAATTAATTATCATCGAAACCCTTCTAAAGGCTTTTTCTTTGCACTATGGAGATTTTTATTGGTAGGCATAAAAGAAACTGTAATGTAAAAATAAATTTTATTGCCACTATTTTAATCTTAAAACTTATGATAAACATCCTTTTCGTGTGCCTCGGCAATATTTGCCGTTCGCCAATTGCCGAAGGCACATTTAGAGAATTAGTCAAAAAAAGAGGTTTACAAAACAAAATATCTTGCGATTCGGCAGGAACTGCGGGTTATCATATCGGTAGTTTACCTGACCAAAGAACCATCAAAAATGCCGAAAAAAATGGCATCAAACTAATCCATCGTGGACGTAAACTTTCGGAGGCAGATTTAGATACTTTTGACCATATTGTAGTAATGGACGAAGCAAACTTCAAAGATGTCAATGACTTTTATTATAAAACCAAGCATAAAACGCCTTCTGCTGATAAACTTTTTTTGCTCCGTGACCACGACCCCGAAACAAGAGGAATTAAAGAAGTGCCAGACCCTTATTATGAATCTGAACCATTTTTTGAAAATGTTTTTCAAATTGTATGGCGAAGCAATGAAACTCTTTTAGAATATTTGATAGAAAAACATCATTTAGAGTAAAGTAGATTAATTATGAATCTCCAACAAGAAATTCTCAAAGAATATTCCAAAACAAATGTCGATAAAATAAGCAAATATGTTGGTGGCGATGAGCAGCGTTTTGCTGAATTGATGCAGCTATTTCTTAATGGCGATTATGTGACTACTCAAAGGTCATCTTGGATTTTGAGTGAATGTGCGGCGAATCAGCCGTTTTTAATTCCTCCTTTTTTCAAGAATTTTATCGAAAAACTTCATGAACCAAATATCCATGACTCGGCAAGACGAAATATTATTAGAACTTGGCAATTTATTGAGATTCCAGACGAATATATCGGAGAAGTTTATGATATATGTTTTCACTATCTTTCGAGTAAAGAGGCAATTGCGGTGATAGTTTTTTCTATGACAGTTTGTCATAATATCACTAAAATAATTCCTGACCTAAAGCAAGAGCTATCTTTTATGATAGAAGACGTGGTATTGAAACACCAAAATAGCTCACCTGCTATTAAGAGTAGAGGCAAGAAAATTTTAGCAGAATTGAAGAAATAATGATTAAATTTGGAAATTATTTAACCAAAGATATTAACAAAATATTCATGTGCTTTTATCTAAGCCTCATTGCATGAATTATTTTAATAAATCCCCCTTTTGGGGCAGGGGTCAAACTTATGAGCAAAAAAGTAATTTTAATTATCCTCGATGGATGGGGAATTCCAAAAAAAGGAGAAGAGTGGCGTTCGGCGATTGATGCTGCCAATGTTCCATATTTTAGAAAATTGATGAGCGATTACCCAAATAGCACACTTGAAGCTTGTGGTACTGCCGTAGGTTTGCCCGAAGGACAAATGGGAAACTCAGAAGTTGGGCACATGAATTTGGGTGCGGGACGAGTAGTCTATCAAGAATTAGAAAGGATAAATATTGCCGTAAAAAAAGGAGAATTAGCCAAAGAACAAGTTTTGGTTGATGCTTTTCAATATGCAAAAGACAATAAAAAGAATGTGCATTTCATAGGTTTAGTGTCTGATGGGGGCGTTCACTCGCATATTGACCACCTTAAAGGACTTTGTAGGGCAGCAGATGATTTTGGTTTGGGCGATGATACATTCGTCCACGCTTTTACTGACGGAAGAGATTGCGACCCTAAAAGTGGAAAAGTTTTTTTAGATGATTTACAAAATACACTTCATCAAACTGGCGTTCGTCTTGCCACAATTTCGGGGCGTTATTATGCCATGGATAGAGATAAGCGTTGGGAGCGAGTAAAGATGGTTTATGATGCAATGGTCAACGGCATTGCGGCAATTGATGATACAATAGATCCAAAATCTGTAAAAAAACCAGATGATGCACGCATGAATATTGATTCTGACGATGTACAAGAAATGATAGAATATTACTATGATGAAGGTATTACTGATGAGTTTTTGAAGCCAATGGTTATTATTGATGAAAATACTGATAAACCAGTTGCAACAATAAAAGAAGGTGATGTAGTGATGTGTTTCAATTTTCGTACTGACCGTGGACGTGAAATTACGGAAGTGCTTACGCAGAAAGACCATCCAGATTTTGGCATGAAAGCATTGAATCTTTACTATGTAACCATGACAAATTATGACGAAACATACAAAAATGTTAAAGTCATTTACGAAAAAGACAATTTGAATAATACATTGGGTGAAGTTTTGGAAAGAGCAGGCAAGAAACAAATTCGTATTGCCGAAACCGAAAAATATCCACACGTTACGTTCTTCTTTTCTGGTGGACATGAGCAACCATTTGAAGGTGAAAGTCGCTTGATGTGCCCATCGCCAAAGGACGTTGCTACTTATGATTTGAAACCTCAAATGGCTGCTTTCGATATTGATAATGCCATTATTCCAGAATTGAAAAAAGGCGAAGTAGATTTTGTTTGCTTAAATTTTGCTAACCCTGACATGGTCGGACATACGGGTGTTTTTGGGGCAGTCGTTGCGGCAGTTGAAGTGGTTGATAAATGTCTAAAGCAAGTTGTTGAAACCGCTTTAGAAAATGGTTATACTTCTATTGTAATCGCAGACCACGGTAACGCAGATTATATGTTAAATGATGATAAATCGCCAAATACGCAGCATTCACTTAACCTTGTGCCTTGTATTATCGTTGATAAAGATGAGCGTTTTGATGTAAAAAATGGTAAATTAGGAGATATTGCTCCAACGATTTTAACGCTCATGGGCGTAGAAATTCCTAAAGAAATGACTGGTGAAGTATTGATTTAATAGTTTTAATAGAAAAGGTGGATATGACTTTTATAGCTATATCCACCTTTTTTGTGCTTTTCTTTTCACAAAATTATTCAAAAATGCCTGTTGGGTGTCCGTCAAAACTAATGGTATTTTTCTTATCCCAATATTCTTTTAAACCTTCTTCTCCTTGCTTTTTTGCCCAAGTTTTCAGTTCCTCTCTTTCCTGCTTAAAATCCATGAAAGGCACAGCCATTCCGCAAGATGTCTGAACAATTTGTACATCAATATCAATAATTTGCCTTGTACCATCAAGTTTTGGAAATAAATTGATGTACTCTGTCCATTCTTTATCTCTTTGATGATAAACTTTGCCTTTTCCATACAATCGCAAAATCAGGGGTTTTCCATCAAAAGCACAGAACATGATGGTTATTCGGTCATTTTCTTGCAGATGCGTAGCTGTTTCGTTGCCACTTCCAGTTACATTTAGCCACATTACCCGATTTGGACTTATCACTCGAAAGGTATCCATTCCTTTTGGCGAAACATTTACAGTTCCCACACTCATGGCTGTTGCTACAAAAAATATTTTTTGTTTTTCGATAAATTCGATTGTTTCTGGAAAAATTTGTTCTACTTTTTTACCCATCTTGTTATCTAAATAAAATATTAAAATGGGTAGAATTTTCATCCTCCCCATTCATATCAACCCAAATTAGTAATATCAAAAGGTAATTTTCTCATGCGTTTGCCTGTTGCCGCAAAAATCGCATTACCCAATGCTGGAGCGATTGGTGGTAAACCTGGTTCGCCAACTCCGCCTGGGTTTTCGCCACTATCAATGATATGAATTTCCATTTTTGGAGCTTCATTTAGTCGCATTATGTTATATTGATGAAAATTGCTTTGGTCGCAAACGCCATTCGTAAAAGTAATTCCACCTTTGATAGCTGCCGTAATTCCCATTACAATATTTCCTTCAGTTTGAGCTTTTACATGGTCAGGATTTACATAATAACCACAGTCAAGCACCGATACCACTTTATCAATATTTACACCATTGCCATTTTTAGAAACCGTAATGCAACAAGCCGAAATACTGCCAAACGAAGCAAAAACTGCTAATCCTTTGCCTTGTCCAGCACCTAATTTTTCTTTCCAATTGGCTTTTTCAGCAACAGTTTCTAATACCTTTCTATATCGTGCATCGTGTACCAAATCCAAACGTGCTTCGAGTGGGTCTTTTCCTGCCAATTGAGCCAATTCGTCAATA
>NZ_JAYWCU010000195.1:0-4759 GCF_043780375.1 Emticicia sp.
TAATGTAACTTGTGTCGGTTGTAACCCGACCCCTTGTTTGTCTTGGTTCTTGCCATTTGTTTACATAAATTTGTGTAAACCTATTTCAGGACAAGACATCCGATTTTTAATTTTTCAGGTATACTCAATCTAAAATAAAGTTTACAATGATAGTTGAGCAATTTTCTCAACCAAAACCTCATTAATTTTAATATATGACTCGTGCGTCCAGCCTGCAATGTGGGGGGTTAAAATTACTCGGTCAGAATGGGTAAGTTTTTCAAAAACTGCTTGTTGTTCGGGCGAAAGTTTCTGTAATTTTTCATTTTCTAACACATCCAAACAAGCACCTCGAATTTTTCCATTTTCGAGAGCGGCAACCACATCTTTTAAAACCACAATTTCCCCACGAGAAGCATTCAATAAATAAATGTTTTTCTTGAATCGACTCAAATAATTAGTATTTACCATTTTTGACGATTCATCGGTCAAAGAAATATGTAAACTTATAATATCGGCTTCTTCAAAAATTCTTTCCATCGAAGCCTCCGTTACAAAATCATCGCTAAAATTGGTTTTAAATTTATCATAAGCCAAAACCTTACAACCAAAAGCCTTCAATCGTTTGGCAGTTTCCGAGCCATTATTTCCATAACCAATAATTCCAACAATTTTTCCCATCAACTCATAACCACGATTTTCTTCACGTAACCAAACACCTTTCCTGACTTGACTATCGGCAACCAATATTTTATTCATCAAACACAAAAGCATGCCAATAATATGCTCGGCTACGGCAACTCTATTGCCTTCATTGGCAGCAAAAAGTTGAATATTTTTTTCTCTAACTACCTCAATATCAATTAGTTCCAACCCTGCTCCTGCCCTACCAATAAACTTTAAGTGTGTAGTATTTTGCAATAATTCTTCATCAACAAAAGTCTTACTTCGGATAATTAATCCTTCATAATTACCAATAATATCAATAATTTCTTGTCGTTTAATCGTTGGTTTATAGTCAGGTATATACCCAATAGCTTTGAGCATTGGCTCAATACTCAGGTGCATTTCGTCGGCAATCAAGACCAAACCTCTATTCGTGGGATTGATAGTATTCACAGGATTTTTTTTATAGTGTCTTTGTCAGTAACTTGCAGCAAAATTACAGTTCAAACATTAGATAAATATCATTTTAGTATTTTTTTTGTGAAATGAGAAAATCCTGTAAATCTTAAAATCAAACAAATCCTGTTAAAAAAGTGAGCGAATTACAAAAACCAGTCATAGGCATCAGTATCGGCGATTTTAATGGTATCGGGCCAGAAGTTATCTTAAAAGCAGTTGGTGGCAATCGTCTGAATAAAATATGTACGCCCGTTATTTACGGTTCAGGGAAAGTTATTAACCGTTACCGCCAACTTTTAGAGATAAAAGATTGGCAATTTTTTACTATTCAAAAAATTGAACAACTTAATAATAAGCAAGTCAATTTAATTAATTGCATGAATGACCAAAATTTGGAAGTTCAACCAGGATTAATTACTCCAGACGGAGGAAAACTAGCTTTAGAATCACTAAAAAGAGCAGTTGAAGACCTAAAAATGGGTAAAATTGATGCCTTAGTAACTGCACCAATCAACAAGCACAATATACAAAGTGATGAGTTTAAATTTCCAGGGCATACTGAATATTTAGCTGAAGCATTTGGAACAAAAGACGTATTAATGTTTATGGTAAGTGATGACCTGAAAATTGGTGTTGCAACTGGTCATTTACCGCTCGAACAAGTAAAAGAAAATATTAATAAAGATTTGATAGTTAGGAAGTTAGAACAAATAAAAACCTCATTAAAACGTGATTTTGGTATTCAAAAACCACGAATAGCTGTACTCGGACTAAACCCACATGCTGGCGAAAATGGCTTGTTGGGTAACGAAGAAAAAGAGATTATTAATCCTGCAATAATAGAATTTAAGAAGAAAGGAAACATAGTTTTTGGGCCTTTTCCTGCTGATGGATTCTTCGGAACTGCAGCTTGGAAAAACTACGATGCGGTGTTGGCAATGTACCACGACCAAGGACTCATGCCATTTAAGATGATTGCTTTTGAAAACGGTGTAAACTTTACGGCAGGCTTGCCAAAAGTTCGTACTTCGCCTGACCACGGCACTGCGTATGACATTGCAGGAAAAAATATTGCTGACGAGTCGTCAATGATGCATGCCATTTACACAGCCATTGATATTGCAAAAAATCGCCAAGAATTAAGCGATTTGGAAGCGGGCTCAATGAAAAAGAAAACCATTGTATTGAAAGAAGCAAGTATGGAAGACTAATATTAGTACTGTGTGCTGAGTTTATTTTTTGTCAACTTCATTAACTCAGCACACAGTACTACAACTCAAGGTCTTCAAACGGGCTTCTGATATTGACTAACTCCACTTGTGCAATTTGATTATAAATAGCTGTAGTTTGCAAATATCGATGTCCTAAAATTTCCTGAAGTAAGTGAATATCCATCCCACGTTCCAAACAATGTACGGCATAGCTATGTCGTAAAGTATGTACCGAGGCATCTTTTTTAACTTTTGCTTTTGTAATTGCTTGTTGAAATACTAATTGTACACTTCGTGGACTATATGCTTTGCCTTTATCTCCCCCAAAAAGTAAGTCTTCTGGCTGATATTTTTCGATATAAGATTTTAAAATCGGCACTAAATTGCTTGGTAACATCAACTTTCTTCCTTTCTCGGACTTAGAAGGAGATACCATAATTTCTTTTTTATCAAAATCAATATCACGTACTTTCATATTTAATACATTACTCAATTTCAATCCTGCGGCGTATATAATCGACAATAAAGCTTTATGTTTTTGATTGTCAAGCACTTGAATAATTTTTCCAATTTCTTTTTCGGTCAAAATTTCGGGTAAACTATCTTCTTTAGATTCGCCAGATGCTTTAATACCCAGTTTTCTATTAAAAATTGTTTCATAAAATAGCTTAATCGCTTTTCCAGATTGGATGGAAGAATCGGCAGTTCCTGCTTTCTTTTCGGCAAGCTCTTTAAGATAAACAGAAATTAGTTCGTCGGTGATTTTGCTTTGAGGTAAATCACGAAAATGATTATAAAAAACAAAAATAGCATTTCGATAAGCGGCAATCGTTTGAGAGTTATACTTGCCTTTTCTTAATACTTCAGTAAATCGTTCAATTAGGTGGGTCACAGCTACGTAAAAATTTAGGTTATAGGGTTTATTGCGAAAAATATAAATATTGACTGACAAATAAAAATAAAGTTATGCAAAATTCGTATTTTTTTGTTTTTTTTGTAGAAAACTGATTTTCCCCCAATAAAAATTAGCAATATCAACTATTAAGAATGCTCATTACTTTTATTTTCATTTATCTTGCAATAACGATTTGGATAGGTTGGTTTGCTTCCAGATACGTAAAAACTTCGAATGATTTTGCCATAGCAGGCAGAAAAATGCCCACTTATGTAGTAGCCTCTGGACTTTTTGCCACATGGTTTGGCTCAGAAACAGTCATGGGAGCATCATCAGAATTTGTCGAACATGGACTTTTGGGCGTAATAGAAGACCCATTTGGAGCATCGCTTTGTTTACTATTAATTGGTCTATTTTTCGCACGTCCGCTTTATAAAATGAACATTCTTACATTTAGCGATTATTTTAGAATTAGATACAATAAAAAAGCAGAATGGATTTCGGCTATTTTTATGATTCCCTCCTATTTTAGTTGGATTGCAGCTCAATTGGTAGCTTTAGCCATTGTTTTACAAGCTATTGCCAATATACCTTATATTTGGGGTGTCATCATTTGTGCCTCGGTCGTATTGTTTTATACTTATGTTGGTGGAATGTGGTCGGTTGCTATCACCGATACTGTGCAAACTGTCATTATAATTACAGGAATGTTGGTACTCATGCTCGAATTGATAGGAGAAATTGGCGGTTGGCAACAAATGATTGATAAAACTCCTAAAGGTTTTTTTAGATTTACGCCCAAAGAAAACAATTTTACGAGTTGGATTACATATTTTGGTGCCTGGATTACGATTGGTTGGGGTTCAATTCCACAACAAGATGTTTTTCAAAGAACACTTTCAGCAAAATCCGAAAAAGTGGCTGTCAATAGTGCTTACTGGTCGGCGTTTATGTATCTGACAGTTGCAGCAATGCCTTTGGTAATCGCTCTGTGTGGCACCTTGCTATATCCAGACATTAAACAAGGTGACAGCCAAATGACAATTCCAATTTTAGTACTCAAGCATTCTTCTGTTGGTATGCAAATTATATTTTTTGGTGCTTTACTTTCAGCAATTTTGAGTACTTGCAGTGGTGCAATATTAGCACCAGCTACTGTTTTGGGAGAAAATTTAATTAAACCGCTTTATGGAGCTAAAATTTCCGACAAAAAATTATTGAAAATTATGCGACTTTCGGTCATCGGTATCACTATTATGGGTGTTGCATTGTCGCTTTATAAATCTGAAATTTATGAATTAGTGGGTGAGTCTTCCGCTTTGAGTTTAGTTGCTTTATTTGTTCCTTTAGTAGCTGGGTTATATTGGAAAAAAGCTAATGGTTTTGGAGCGATTTTATCAATGACTTTAGGTACAGGAGTTTGGACATTCTTTGAGTTTTATGAAGCCGAAATACCGTCAATGATTTTGGGATTATTGGCAAGCATTTCAGGAATGATTATTGGTTCTTTAATCATTAGACTTCCTGCGAAAGTAGTTTAAGTCGAAAA
>NZ_JAYWCU010000196.1:0-24489 GCF_043780375.1 Emticicia sp.
ATATGATGCCGATTTTCAGCATATAAAACGTTGGATAAAAAGGATTACTGAAAAAGCATTAGTCAATGAATTTCCTGCAAATGTGGCATTAAATGTTAATTTTCCTGCAAAAACTGATTCGCCAATAAAAGGAATAAAAATATGTCGCCAAGCAAATGGCTATTGGCACGAAGAATTTGATGCACGACAAGACCCTCACGGAAGACCATATTTTTGGATGGGAGGAGATTTTGTTAATCATGAACCCAATGCAGAAGGCACAGACCTTCACGCAATCAATCAAAACTACATCGCAATTGTGCCTGTGCATTATGATATGACAGCTCATTCGACTATTAAAAATTTGAAGAAATGGAAACTTTAAAAGTTTTCTCAATTAAAAAACAAGAATAATAATTACAGAAAATGACGAAAATAATATGGCAGTATTAGGTAGATTACTGAAAGGAAGTATAAAGTTTACGAGTAGAATTCAGGAAATAAGAAAAATAAAACCTTTCAAATGGCAAAAAAAGGCATTTACCAAACTTATTTCAAAAGCTCGTTATACACAGTTTGGAGAAGCATTTAACTTTGAAGAAATTTTGAGTTCTTCAATATTTGAAAAGGATAAAGAATTTTATGAAAAATTCAAGAAACTTGTTCCGATTTATGATTATACCAAAATTTATAAAGAATGGTGGTATAGAGCCCGTCTGGGTGAAAAAAACGTTTGTTGGCCAGGAAAAGTCAAATATTTTGCTTTAAGTTCGGGTACTTCTGATGCAGCATCGAAGGCAATTCCTGTAACAAAAGACATGATTAAGGCAATTCAACGTACAAGTATTAATCAAATAATCACACTTGGAAAATATACCGAATTACCTGCTGATATTTATGAAAAAGGTTATTTAATGTTGGGTGGAAGCACGGCACTCAACGAAGTAGATTCGCATTACGAAGGTGATTTGAGTGGAATTACCACTGGGACGATTCCTATTTGGTTTCAAAATTTCTATAAACCTGGTCAGAAAATAGCTGCCTTAAAAAATTGGGAAAATAAATTAGAAGACATCACTGCCAACGCCCCAAATTGGGATATTGGTTTTTTGGCTGGTGTTCCAGCTTGGCACACGATTTTACTTGAACGTATTATTAAAAGATATAATTTAGAAACTATTCATGACATCTGGCCTAATTTGACTGCCTTTGCTTGGGGTGGGGTTTCATTAGACCCTTATAAACAAGGTTTAGAAAAATTGTTTGGAAAGCCTGTGATTTATATTGAAACTTATATGGCGTCAGAAGGTTTTTTAGCCTATCAAGACCGTCCAGATGGAAATTTGAGATTAGTTTTAAATCGAGGAATTTTCTTTGAATTTATTCCATTCAACGAAATCAATTTTGATGAAGATGGTAATTTGGTCGAAAATCCAGAAACTTTGATGATTGACGAGGTTGAAGAAGACATTGATTATGCACTTTTGATTTCGACCTGTGCAGGTGCTTGGCGTTATTTGATTGGAGATACAGTAAAATTTACTGACAAAAATTTGGCAGAAATTAAGATTACTGGTCGCACAAAACATTATTTGAGTTTATGCGGTGAACATTTATCAGTTGATAATATGAATCATGCCATCGAATTAGTTTCGAAAGATTTAGGTTTAGATATTCGAGAATTTACTGTTGCAGGCATTAAACATCCACCACTTTTTGCCCATCAATGGTATATCGCTACTGACAGTAAAGTTGACGAAAAGCAGCTTTGTGAATTGATTGACAAAAAAATCTGTGAATTAAATGATGATTATGCAGTAGAAAGGCGTCATGCCTTAAAAAACATATTTGTGAAAGTATTACCTACTCAGACTTTTTATGATTGGATGAAATTGCGAGGCAAAGAAGGTGGGCAAAGTAAATTTCCAAGAGTGCTTAAAGGTAAAGTCAATGAAGATTGGGAAGCATTTTTGAAAGAATCTGGATATTAAATTGTCGATTGTCAATCTTTTGTTGAAGGTTATGAAAAAAATAGAGCCAATTCACCCAAAGTAAAATGGCTCTATTTTGAAACCTATCAACAGGAGAAAAAAGCTAAAGTAAATCTACTTTTGTTTATATACATCATCTTTTGATTCGGTAAGCTTTGGTTTTAGAAACTCTGCAACTTGCGTCTCAGTAATTCCCAAATCAATAATCACATTTGGTAAGGACTTTTTCAATTGGTCGGCACCAGCTTGAGTAGCCTTAGTTTGCCAAATATAAATTTTCTTTAGGCTTTTCATTGAAGTTAAATTTTTCAAACCAGCATCTGAAATCTGCGTTCCAATTAAATTCAAATATTCGAGATTTTGTAATCCTTTTAATTCCATTAAACCATTGTCAGTAATCTTGGTTTTTTCGAGGTGAAGGCGAGTTAAATTCTTTAATTTAGCTATCTCAATCAGTGATTTATCAGTAATTTGAGTATTACTTAATTTCAACCAAAGAGTTTGGTCGGGTGCAGTTGCAACAACAACTGCTTCATTATCAGTCAATTTTGAATTATTGATATAACTTATTTCAATATAGTTATTGTTTTGGGCGAAAGGCAAAATCAATGCACCCGTTTTTTTTATTTCTTCAGAAACCCCAGCATCAATCACACTTACTTCATTTGATAGAATTTTTTCTTCTAAATCGAATTTATCTTGTTTCACCAAACTTGTTGAAGCACCAACTGCTCCCATTCCTCCACCAAGTGTTGCTAATATTGGTTTAATTGATTGATTAACTGTTAATTGTGAAACTTTCTTATCAAAACTTGCACCTTGCTCAACCCACCATTTCATCAATGATAATTCATTTTCTGAAATTTGGTTTTTACCTTTTGGTGGCATGTGATGTTCGTCTGATTCGGGCAATAAAATTCGTTTAATAAATTCACTTTCCTCTACATTATTGGCTTTAAAAATGACACCATTTTTTCCACCTTTTTGAATAAGGGAAATCTCATCCATTCGTAAATCACCTTTCATTTTACTTTTATTGTGACATTGTTCGCACTTTTGCTTAAAAATCGGGTGGATTACATCTTGATAAACTACTGCTTCATTCAGATTAGCAATTTTTGGAATATCGGTTACTTTTTGATCTTTAGCTTTTTCGGGCATTCCTAACCAACTACGGAAAGGGGGTGGTGTGTTTTCTGTTAAATAAGTTTCTCCATGAGTTAGATTTCCACCATGATGACCAGCAACAAACATCAACAATGTTGCAAATGCTAAAGCGGGTATATAAAGAAGTGTATTTAGACCTATTTTTTTAGCAATCCATTCATTTTTTGCACCCCATGCCAACCAAGTAAAAACTGCCAACCAAATTCCTTGCCATTTATGTTCGTCCAGCATTTCTTCGTTATACCCCCCCTCAAGCGAAAGAAAATACCCTGCAACACAAGCAAATGTTGCACTTAGGGCTGAAACCAATAAAGCAAGTCTGATTAATTCTGGACTTATCGTAAGTTTTCCCATCATTTTGAATACTTCTATGAGGGCTATCAACATTAAAAAACCGATAGGTAAATGAACTAAAAGTGGATGAAATCGACCAAAAAAAGAAGTCCAGTCTGCAACTGAGAGCATTATTAACAAATGATACATATCGTTTTTTTCTAAGGATTGAATAGAACTTTAATAAAAGGAGACTGGTTAGGAATCTGTCGTATCAAAAATACGAATCATAAAGTAATAATCAAAAAAAAGAGCCAAAACATACTGTTTTGACTCTTTTTTTTGATTATACCGAGAACATAATTTTGAATTAGTACCCTGGATTTTGTACTAAGATTGCTTTTCCGTTCAATTGACTATTTAAAATTTCATCATTTGGTAATGGGAAATAAACATTTTTAGCTGTAAATATTTTTCCAACCAAATACCCACGTTTGTTGTAAGTTCTTCCCATGTTATCTTTACCATCTTTCGATTCTTCCTGAACATATTTGTTTAGGTATTTTTCAGCTATACCCCAACGAACTAAATCGAAGAAACGATGACCTTCCATTGCGAATTCTAAGCGATTTTCCATACGATAAGCGTTTCTTGCATAATCTGCTCCTTTGGTTGTAAAAGTACCTTTAGGATACGGATTTACAACATAATTGATAGAAACATCTTGTACTGAACCAGCTTTTGCACGAGTACGGATTTGATTAACATAGTCTTCACCTGCTTGCAAATTACCTAATTCAATTTCACACTCTGCTAACCATAAAATCACTGAAGACATTTTTAGTAGTCGGTAATTATTGTTAACGTTTCTTTTAGATGTTGAGTGTGTTGAGCTTCCTTCATCAGCCAAATAATACATCCATTTTTTTCCAATGTATGGACCAGAATAACTTTGATTTCTAATCCACGAAAAACCTGGCATTTGTCCCCAATCTAAAAAATTTACGCCTCTACGACCAACTGTCCAGTCTAAACGAGGGTCAACAGGAACAGTTTTGTCAAGAGAAAATGCTTGGTCAGATTTCAAACCTTGGTCATTCGACAAATCTACTTGATTATAAGTATCTGCTGTTCCGTCGGGCATAGAGCCAATTAAGGGCAAACCCTCTTTATCAGTTTTAAAAGCATTCACTAAATTATGCGAAGGCAAATAAAATCCGCAACAGCCTCTACCGGGTGAGTTAGCAGAATATGGCCAATTTAAGTTATCACCAGCATTTCCATTGTTTCCATTTGTTCCATCATTTACAGAAAACTCGACTTCAAAAATAGATTCAGCATTATTGTTAGTGATGTTTCTATAATTTTCGTGGTAATTTCCAACCAATTTTTTTCCTGAATTTTTCAATACATCTTCCAATAAAGTTTTAGCCGCTGCATATTTCTTTTGAAACATATAGGCTTTTGCTAAATAAGTTTTTGCAGCCCATTGAGATGCTCTACCTTTCTGCGATTGTACTGCTGGCAAATTTGCAGCTGCAAAAGTGAAATCAGCCTCAATTTTAGACCATATATCTTGATCATTTGGTATTTTTGTAGAATTTGGATCACCAGCAACATAGATTTTATCATCAATGTAAGGTACTTTGTTCCACATTTTCTTTGCTTCAAAGTGATAATGACCTCTCAAAAACCTTGCCTCGGCAACTACAAGTAATTTTTCTGCATCAGTCATATCTTTCACATCGGCACTACCGACTAATTGAATTGCTTCATTTGCACGAGCTACGCCATCATAAGAATGTTGCCATTTTCCTAAGAAATAAGTATTATCCGACAACCAGTTGTATTGCTCAATGTATTCTTGCTCAGGCTGGTCGCCAATGTCTGTACCTTTTACAGCATCTCCACTGGTAATTCCACCAAACACATAATTTGATATAGTTGATTGGCGACCAGTATTACCAGCTCCAACACCATCTAATAATGAGTAGGCTCCTATCAAAACTGCATTTACTCCATTTTTATTACTCAATGAAGCCAACGAAGCTGCACCTTGTGGCTGTATGTTAAAGAATGACTCAGAACAAGAAACACTTATTCCTATCAGTGCTATTATTAATAATTTTTTCATTGTATTTAATTTAAAAATTTTGTTTTGTCAATTAAAATCCTAATCTAAGACCAACGTTGTAAGACTTTGCAACAGGAAAAGCACCTTCATCAATACCCATGTGAATATCTTGATTGTCGTTTCCAGAATTTCTCAAATTAATATCTGGGTCTAAGCCTTTATACTTTGTAAATGTAAAAAGGTTTTGACCTTGAACATAAATTTGTGCAGAGCTTAATTTGATTTTAGATAAAATTGCAGTTGGGAATGTATATGTCAACTGAATATTCTTGATACGCATATATGAACCATCTTCAACAAAATAACTTGATATTTGCTGACTTGTGCCATCTTGAGAGTTCAAACGAGGCAATAAAGCATTGTCACCTTGTTTTTTCCAAGAGTTATATAACATATCAGCTGAGCGATTACCTTGAAATGTATTGAAATCAGTCCAATATTTTAGATAATTGAAAATCTCATTTCCTTGTGTTCCTTGACCGAAAATAGCCAAATCCCAGTTTTTATAGCCTAAATTAACATTAAAGCCATAAGTAAAGTCAGGATGAGGATTTCCGATGATAGTTTTATCGGCTGCAGTGATTACACCGTCACCATTTATATCCACAAATTTAAACACTCCTGCTCTTGTATATGTTCCAAATTTTGGAGCTGAAGCCGCTTCAGCATCATCCTTTATTACTCCATCTACTTTATAACCATAAAAGCTTGCAATTGGTAGTCCTGCTTTGGTAACTGAGATTGCAGGAAGACGAGTTGAAAAACCAAAAACAGTTGCATTAGGGTCATTGTTTAGTTTCACAACATTATTCTTATACTTACTTATCATACCACTAATAGTATATCTCAACTGTCCAATTTTATCTCTATAAGTGATATTCAAATCTATTCCTTTGTTATTTACTTCACCAATATTTACATAAGGAATAGAGCCTGTACCCGCCGTTTTTGGAATTGGCACTTGAGTTAGCATATTTGAAGTAGTACGAGAATAAAGGTCTAAAATTACCTCCAATTTACTTTTCAACATCGTTGCATCAATACCAATGTTAGTTGAAGTATTTGTTTCCCATCTACCATTTGGATTACCAAATTGGGTTAAGTCAAAACCATTTGCAATTGAGTTTCCGCTTCCTGAAATATCATAAGCATTGTTCAACGGGTCTGGCGTATATAAAGTATAAGCATTATATACGTTTGGTATTAACTGATTTCCAGTTTTACCCCATCCTCCTCTGATTTTCAAATCATCAACAAATGTTAGTTTTTTCATGAAATCAAACTCAGTCATACGTAATCCAACAGAAAACGCTGGAAAAACACCATAACGATAAGCAGGAGAGAATCTTGAAGAACCATCACGACGCATAGTTACGTCGGCCAAAAGTAACTCTTTGTATGAATAGTTGATTTTACCAAACTGAGAGAACAATGCACTCAAAGTTGCACCACCACCTGCATTCGCCAATCCAGCTGCTGCACCAAGATTCAAATAGCGGTAAGAAATATCATCAAAAGCAAAGTTACTACGAGCAGCATTGAAACCGAAAGCATAAGTTTGAACTGCTTCTGTACCTACCAATACATTGAAAGTGTGACTTCCAATTGTTTTGTTATAGTTTAAGGTATTGAACCAAGTAATTGCTCTATCGTAGCTATTTGAAACAGTTAAGCTATTTGCATTTCGAGGTTCTGCAGCTTCAATATCACGGTTAAAATAAGCAGATAAATTGTAGTTATTGAATTCAATACCTAAACTTGTTCTAAATTTTAGATCTTTCAAAATACCCAATTCTGCAAACATATTACCAAAAATATGCGTTCCTTTAATAATATTGTCTTTTTCACGCCATTGTCTTGCCAACGGATTCGGAGCATTTCCAAGGTTAGAACCTCTACTTCCTGCAAAACCATTTAAGTTTGAAGTATTTGTACCGCCCAAACCAACTGGCCCTCCAGTAATATCAAATACTGGAATAATTGGCTGAATACGAATAGCAAACATAATAGGATTACTTTCATTATTATTACCATTAGGTACACCAACTCTTTCGTCGTATGAAATAGTAAAGTTTTCACCAAAAGTTAATCTGTTTTTAGTAAATTCTGTATTTGCACGCACTGAATAACGCTTATAACCTGTATATTTCAAGATACCTTCTTGGTCGAAATAACTACCTGAAATAGCATACTTACCGTTTTTACTTCCACCTGTAGCTCCTAATTGATAGTTTGAAATTTTGGCAGGACCAAAAACCTCATGTTGCCAATCAGTTCCTTCTTTGTTTGCTTTTGTAATGTTAAAAGCTGTAACACCCAATTTAGGGTCTGCTATATCATTAGTATAGGTATAGTTGGCTGGCAACGTACCATAAACATTTGGATAGATATAATCTGCTATCGTCTGTGTACCATCAGCACCAAATTTATATTGAGCAGATGGAGAAGAACCAGCGGTTTTGCCAGCTCCAATTTCTGATTCATAATAAAATTGTCCTAATTCTTTGGTATTCAATAAGTCAAGTGTTTTTCCGACTCTTTGTGTACCAGTATACATATCAAAAGTGATTTTTGGCTCACCAATTCCACCTCTTTTAGTTGTGATTATAACCACACCATTGGCAGCACGAGCACCGTAGATTGAAGCCGCCGAAGCATCTTTCAATACTTGCATTGACTCAATATCATTTGGGTTGATTTGGTTGAGTGTTCCTTGAGTTGGAGTTCCATCAATTACATAGAGTGGACTATTGTTATTGATTGAACCAAATCCACGAATACGAACCATTGTTCCTCCACCTGGAGAGTTGTCATTTCCAACAGTTACACCAGCCGCTCTACCTTGAAGCATTTGTGTAACACTGGCCGATGGCAAAGCCGTTAGTTCTTTAGCACTTACAACTGTAACAGCACCCGTAATGTCTTTTTTACGTTGCGTTGCATAACCAGTTACAACTACTTCACTTAGTGCTTTAGTATCAGATTGAAGTGTAACATCAATCACAGATTGGTTGCCTACCACAATTTCTTGCGGCATAAATCCAATTGATGAAAATACTAAAGTTGAATTGTTTGGAACATCAATTGAATATGCCCCATTTGCATCGGTTGCAGTTCCTTTATTTGCACCTTTTACTTGAATTGTTGTTCCTGGGAGTCCCGAACCATTTTCACCATCAGATACTTTGCCAGAGATTTTCTTTTGTGCAAAAACCAGCGAACTAAGAAATAAGAAAAGAATCATCAAAACGCCCGTCTTGATTGGAATTGGGTAAGAGTGTTTCATACTATATGTACGATTAGGTTTAAAAAATATTACGATTCAAATATAAATTATTACAAATGCTATTTCTAATTTTTTTTATAATAAATTCTCTTAATATTAAAAATACTTGCATTTGAAGCAAAGAATAAGAAAAAAACAGTAAAATAAGAGTCAATAAAATAAACTGATTTTTATCAGGATAAACTATGAAAATAAAAAAACATTTTTGGCTATCGCTGAAAAACATTAAATTTGTGGCTATGAACGAAAAACAAAACCCTTGGAAAGTCCTTGATTCGGAGGTAAAATACGAAAATAATTGGATTGAAGTAGTACATCAAAATGTAATAAATCCAAGTGGTGGAAAAGGCATTTACGGCACTGTCAATTTCAAAAATATAGCCGTCGGTATTATACCCATTGACGAAAACGACAATACTTGGCTCGTGGGTCAATACCGTTTTCCACTAAATGAATATTCATGGGAAATTCCTGAAGGGGGCTGTCCTAACGGAGAAGAAGTTTTGGAAACTGCCAAAAGAGAATTAAAAGAAGAAACTGGTTTGATAGCTAAAGTTTGGACTTTAATTTCTAAATTACATACTTCAAACTCTGTTTGTAATGAAGTAGCTTATATTTTTCTTGCCGAAAACTTAATTCAGTCCGAATGCCAACCTGAAGAAACAGAGCAGCTCCAAGTCAAGAAAATATCATTAAAAGAAGCCATAAACATGGTTTTGGAAGATAAAATCACTGACTCGATGAGTGTTGCAGGTATTTTAAAAGTTGCACGACTAAAAGGTTTATAATTATGTTGGAAGCTATATCTTTAGGTTTTTTTACAGGTGTTGTACTCAGTTTTGGTTTCGGAAGCGTTTTTTTCGCTCTCGTACAGAATAGCATAGAAAATGGATATCAGGCTGGAATAAAAATATCGCTCGGTGTTATTTTCGGAGATGTATTAATGGTAGGTTTTGCCTTTCTTGGCACTTCATTTTTACCAAATATTCCAAATTTTAGTTTTTATTCAAGAATATTGGGTTCAATATTACTCATTGGACTTGGAATTTTTCAATTCCTGAAATCTAAACCAACCAAAAACAAAGATTTTAAGTTAGCCCGATTCTTCTATTTTTTTGGGAAAGGATTTTTGCTAAATGTTATCAATCCTGTTAATTTTATATCTTGGATGGTCATTTCTGCTTCATTGAAAAGCTATAAATATGATATTTATGATGAAATAGCTTTTTTCTCAACCTGCCTCGCAATGATATTTGTTATGGAATCTGCCTTTGCAATTTTTGCCTACAAAATCAAAGATAAAATGAGTGACAAAACTATTCAATCAATCAAATATATTTCTGGCTTAGTATTTATCGGTGTTGGACTAAAATTGATTTATGATGCGATTTAATTGGCAAAAAAGTAAATAGGCAAGGAGTTTGAATTATTTCAAACTCCTTGCCTATTTATCTAAAAACTTTCGCCTCAAAAATTACTTAGCCTTCTGCTTATTCTCCGCAGTTTGGTTCAAAGCAATCATTTGCTTCATTGTTTTATCAAAACCATCTACCGAACCATCCATAAAAATGACGTTTCCTTTGCCATCTTGTGCTACCTGACGCATCGTTTCTGTCCACAATGAGAACAAAATTATAGAAGGGTCAAGGTTTGCTTTTTCCATTTCGGCAGCAGCCACAGCCATACCTTTTGCTATTTCCTCACGGAATTGTGCTAAGCCTTGTCCACGTAAACGAGCAGCTTCACGTTCGGCTTCAGCCGAAATTCTGATTGCATTTCCGTCAGCTTCTGCACCTTTTGTTTTTGTAATCAACAAGGCTTGACCTTCATTTTCTGCCGCAGCTTTCAAGTTATTTGAGGCAACTACTCTCGACATTGATTTCACGATTTCTTCATCAAAAGTAATATCATTGATTTGTAAATCAAGCAAATGATAGCCCCAACCATTTAAGATATGGTCAAGATTTGATTTTACATCATCAACAATTTCATTTCTAAGTCCTAAAATTTCAGCTTGTTTTTTTGTAGCAACAAAACTACGAATCGAACCTTCGATAGAACGTACCAATGCTTGCATAAAATTGGCTTGGTCAATAAATTTAAAAGCTACATTTTTTATTTGATCTTCCGAATTGTCTGTTACAGTATAAAGTAACATCGCTTTGAAATAAACATTGGCTTGGTCGTTGGTAATGGCTTGAAATTGTAATTCTGCCGAACGGTTTTGAATTGAAATCGTACGAAAAACAAACTCAATGAATGGAATCTTGAAATTTAAGCCTGGAGTCATGATTCGGCTATACTTACCAAAAACAGTGATAACCGCAACATTGCCTTGTTGGACAATGACAATAGACAAATAAATAATGATTAAAACAGGAATGATAATAAAAAGGAAGCTCATTGCTTTATGAAGGTTTAGTTAAAATAATGGTTCAAATGTACTTTGAAAAACGAAACCTATAACATTTTCTTGACAAATGGTAAATTTGTAGCAAAAAATTGTTTTTTATTTATTAGAAGGCAAAAGTCTACATCATTCTAAGTGAACTCATTCCGCCATCTACATGAAAAATTTGTCCAGTTATCCAACTACCTTCATCAGACAATAACAATTTCGCCATTGATGCAATATCTTCACTTTTACCAACTCGCCCCATTGGGTGGCGTTTATTTGATGAGTCTATTTTTTCGGGTGTCGATAGTAAATTCTTGGCTAAAGGCGTATCTGTCAATGAGGGTGCTATTGCATTGACCCTTATTTTTGTTGATGCAAATTCGGCAGCTAATGATTTGGTTAAACCTTCAATCGCACCTTTCGATGAGGCAATAGAAGCATGAAATCCCATACCTGTTTGTACAGCCACTGTACTGAAAAGTATGATAGAAGCATTTTCCGATGCCTTCAAACGACCTAAATTTGCTTGAATGACACTCACTGCCCCAAGAAGATTTATTTGAAAATCTTTAATAAAATCTTCATTAGTCAATCGATGAAAAGGTTTTAAGTTGATTGTTCCTGGGCAGTAAACTAAGCCATGTAAAACGGCAGGAAGTTCGTTAAATACTTGATTGTCAGAATTTTGAGCATCCCACATCAAAAACTTTGAAGGTAAATCGGGTTGAGTGCGAGAAGCTGAAAAAACGTTTGCCTCAGCTTCAATTAAATTTTGTGCAAGCGAAAAACCAATTCCAGAACTTGCACCAATAATAAGGAAATTTTTATTTTTAAAAGACATTGATTCGACTGTTTAGTTTTAAAATTAAACAGTCGAATGAGAAAATTGTTTTGAAAACTTTTAAACACTTAAAACCTTCAAAAATTCACCTTTTTTATCATCATTTTTAAAAACTCCACCATAAAAAGAGGTAATTGTTGAACTTGTTTGGTCTTTTACACCTCTTGAAGATACGCATTGGTGGTCAGCATCAAGCAAAACTGCTACATCTTGCGTCATTAAAGCAGTTTTTAGTGCGTTACCTATCTGCATAGTCAAACGCTCTTGTACTTGTGGGCGACGTGCAAAATAATTAACAATTCGGTGCAATTTCGACAAACCAATTACTTTACCACTTGAAATGTAAGCAATATGCACTTTCCCTATTATCGGCACAAAATGATGTTCACAATTAGAATAAAATTGGATATTTTTTTCAACCAACATTTCATTATAGTGGTAGTCGTTGGTAAAAAGTGTCATGGCCGGTTCGTTTTCTGGATTTAGACCCGAAAACAACTCTTTTACGTACATTTTTGCTACTCTGTGGGGTGTTCCACGCAAACTTTCATCTAATAGGTCTAATCCTAAAGTGAGCATAATTTCCTTAAAATGCTTTTCAATAATCTCAATTTTTTCCTCATCATTCAAATCAAAAGCATCTTCACGCAAAGGTGTTTCGAGCTTTGTGAATGGGTGGTCTTGGTCGTCTAATAATAAGTCGTTCACTAAGGTTTTATCATTAAATTGGATATTCGACATAATTTCTTTCGGTTTCATAAAGTCTAATTTTCAAATCGTAAGCATCTGAAATTTTTGTTCGTAAAATATCATAAATCACTATCGCAATGTTTTCGGCAGAAGGATTTAGAGTTCTAAATTCCTCAGTATCAAGATTTAAGTTTTTGTGGTCGAATTTATCCAAAACATTTTCTTTGACCAAATCACTCAGAATCTTTAAATCAAAAACATATCCTGTAGCTGGATTTACCTCCCCAGTCAGTTGAACAATCAAGTCGTAATTATGCCCATGAAAATTAGCATTATTGCATTTTCCAAAAATACGAGCATTTTCTTCCTCATTCCACGCTGGATTGTGGAGGCGGTGAGCAGCATTGAAGTGTTCACGCCGGAACACAGCAACTCTTTTGTTTTTTAATTCCAAATTATAATATTGAAAGTGTTTTTAAGATAATCAAGCCAATAGTCGTTACAAAGTTTGTGTATAACACTTTTAGGCTTCCGAGCGGTAGTTTTTATCGCTCAGCAGAAACTGTTTCGACTATACTAACAAGCCGAGTTTTTATTTTGTTCAAGAATTAACAAAAAATAATATTTTTCCAAAACAAAATATTTCATTTTAACTTTGGGAATTGTATAGAAATTAGATTTTTTTGTACAAACTTTACAATTTATCCCTTCTTTTAAAATATTTTCATCCTCAAATCAATCTAAAATGAACCGTCGAAATTTTCTTTCTACAAGTTTAGCAACATCAAGTATTCCTTTTATTGTCAAGAAAAACAACTTAAGTGACGAATCATCGCCTGAAGATAAAAAAGTCAGACTGGGTTTTATAGGAGTTGGACTTCGTGGGCGTAACCATCTTCAACAAGCCCTATATCGCACCGATGTCGAAATTCCTGCGATTTGTGATATTGACTTAAATTCTATTGGAGAAGCCAATAAAATATTCAAAAAATTTGGCAAAAAAGAGCCTGTTGCTTATACTAATGGGGAAAGAGATTTTGAAAATATGGTTAAAAGAGATGATTTAGATGGAATAATTATTGCAACGCCGTGGGAATGGCACGTGCCAATGTCGGTTGCAACTATGAAAGCTGGTAAATATGCAGGGGTTGAAGTTTCAGCAACGGTAACTTTACAAGAATCGTGGGACTTGGTAGATACCTACGAAAAAACAGGTTCGCATTGCATGATTCTCGAAAACGTTTGTTATCGTCGTGATATAATGGCGGTTTTAAACATGGTTCGTCAAAATATGTTTGGCGAAATGCTTTATGGGCATTGCGGTTATCAGCATGATTTACGTTTTGTAAAACTCAACGATGGAAAAGTTGGAAACGGCAAAGGTGTTGAGTTTGGAGAAAAAGGATACAGTGAAGCAAAATGGCGTACGCAACATTCGATTGATAGAAACGGCGACCTCTACCCTACTCATGGACTTGGGCCAGTGGCTCATTGGATGGATATAAACCGAGGAAATCGCTTTGAATATCTGACTTCAACTGCAACAAAATCGAGAGGTTTGCATAATTATATTGTTGAAAATGGCGGAGAAAATCATCCAAATGCCAAAGTAAAGTTTAAATGTGGTGATATTATAACAACGACAATTCAATGTGCCAATGGCGAAAATATTGTCATTATACATGATACTAATGCACCTCGTCCATATTCATTAGGCTTTCGGGCTCAAGGCACAAAAGGAATTTGGATGAATGATGGCAATCAAATCTATATTGATGGTACTTCAAAAAAACATGATGCATGGGAACCTTTTGCCGACTATCAAACAAAATATGACCATCCACTTTGGAAAAAATTCGAGCAAGATGCTGTTAATGCTGGTCATGGAGGTATGGACTTTTTTGTGATTCGGGCATTTATCGAATCGGTCAAAAATAAAGTTGCTCCACCGATTGATGTTTACGATGCCGCCGCTTGGAGTGCCATCAGTCCACTTTCCGAATTATCTATTGCTAGAGGAAGTTCACCAATAGAAATTCCTGATTTTACTCGTGGAAAATGGAAAACTAACAAAAAGATTTTTGGTTTGAATGATAATTATTAAAATGTAGAGGTTAGTGTCTGATAATCAACACTTTGTTTAAATCTTAAATCGGCAATCATAAATTCTATAACATCTCTTAAACATTACATAAAATGCAAGAAAACAATAAAAACTACCTTGGGCCACTTTTCATTATAGGACTACTATTTTTTGTCTTCGGTTTTGTAACTTGGGTTAATGGGACTTTGATTTCATTTTTCAAAAAAGCGTTCGACCTTAGCAATACAGGTTCATATTTAGTAACATTTGCTTTTTTTATTTCATATACAATTATGGCAATCCCGTCATCGCTTGTTCTTAAAAAAGTAGGTTTCAAAAAAGGGATGTCATTAGGATTGGGAATTATGGCAATCGGAACTTTGATTTTTGTTCCTGCGGCAAAAGTTGAGTCATATCCATTATTCTTGGTAGGATTATTTACGATTGGTATCGGCTTAACTTTGCTTCAAACAGCATCAAATCCTTACGCAACTATTCTTGGGCCACGAGAAAGTGCGGCTCAACGTATCAGTTTTATGGGAATAGCCAACAAAACTGCAGGCATTATTAGTCAAAAAATATTTGGAGGAATTTTATTAGCTGGCGGAGTTGCAGGAGCAACTATTTCTGCCAAAGAAGAACTTCAAAAAGTGATTACACCTTATTTAATTTTAACTGGGGTTTTGGTAGTTTTGGCAATTTTAATTCAATTTTCAAAAGGATTACCAGAAGTTAGCGAAGAACAAGAAGGCAATGACGTATCGGACATTACTACTAAATCAAGCGTATTTGACTTTCCAAACCTAGTTTTAGGACTTATAGCCTTATTTTGTTATGTAGGAGCAGAAGTAATTGCAGGTGATTCAATCATCAGTTATGGTATTTCATTAGGTTTTTCAACTGATGAGGCAAGTCAGTTTGGTACTTACACGCTTTGGTTAATGATGTTGGGTTATGTACTGGGCATAGTATTGATTCCAAAATATGTTTCTCAACAAACTTGGCTGAAACTTTCTTCTATTTTGGGCATTATTGTTACTATATTAGCATTAGTTACCACCGGGTTTTCTTCGGTACTTTGCATAGCTATTCTTGGTTTAGCAAATGCCATTATGTGGCCAGCAATTTGGCCTTTAGCAATTGATGGACTTGGAAAATACACAAAAATTGGCTCGGCATGGTTAGTTATGATGATAGCAGGTGGGGCAATTTTACCTTTGGTTTATGGCAGTTTATCCGATTTTCTTAAAAACTCACAATTGGCTTATGCCATCATGATTCCCCTCTATGCTTTCGTACTTTATTACGCCATAAGTGGTTACAAAAAGAAAAGTTGGTAAATGTTGTTAGATTCCAATTAATAAAATAAACTGTCGCTTATAAAAACCGACACACTTATAATGCAAAAAACATTCATTATTTCAGCGGTACGGACACCCATTGGTAGCTTTGGAGGCTCTCTTTCTACCGTTGCGGCACCACAATTAGGAGCTATTGCAATCAAAGCAGCAGTTGCAAAAGCAGCAATAAACCCAAACATGGTCGAAGAGGTTTTATTCGGCAATGTTTGTCAGGCTAACGTTGGACAAGCCCCAGCTCGACAAGCAACTTTATTTAGTGGTTTGAGCAACAAAACAAATACAACGACCATCAATAAAGTTTGTGCTTCTGGCATGAAATCTATTATTTTTGGTAGCCAATCAATTGAATTAGGGCAAAATAGTGTAGTTGTTGCTGGCGGTATGGAAAACATGTCAATGATTCCATTTTATTTGGCAAAAGCTCGATATGGCTACGGTTATGGAAATAGTGAATTAATTGATGGCTTGGCAAAAGATGGATTAGTCAATGTTTATGATGGCAGTGCAATGGGCTGTTTTGCCGATGCGACTGCTCAAAAATATGATATTTCTCGCCAAGAACAAGATGCTTTTGCTATTCAATCATACCAACGTTCTGCTGCAGCTTGGGCAAGTGGAATGTTTGACGATGAGGTTGTGCCTGTTGAAGTAACAGATAAAAAGGGTAATGTGAAAGTTATTTCGGAAGACGAGGAATACAAAAACGTAAATTTCGATAAAATTCCTACATTACGCCCTGTTTTTACTAAAGAAGGTACCGTTACTGCTGCCAATGCATCAACCATTAATGATGGTGCAGCAGCCATTGTATTGGCTTCGGAAGAAACCGTCGAAAAATATGGTTTAAAACCAATCGCTAAAATTATTTCTTATGCTGATGGTGAACATGAGCCCGAATGGTTCACAACAGCACCTATTTTGGCAGCCGAAAAAGCCCTAAAAAGGGCTGGAATGACAATTGAAGATATCGACTTTTTTGAAGTTAATGAAGCCTTTGCAGCAGTTCCAATAGCATTTTGCAAGAATTTTGGGATTAGTTACGACAAAGTAAATATTTTTGGTGGAGCGGTTTCATTGGGACATCCTTTGGGCTGTTCGGGAGCAAGAATTGTAACGACATTAATTAATGTTTTGCATAAAAAAAATGCTCGTTTTGGCATGGCAGCTATCTGCAACGGCGGTGGCGGTGCAAGTGCAATTATTATTGAAAAAATTTAAAAAATTTCGAACCATGCAAACCTTGCAGGATTTTTCCAATCCTGTAAGGTTTTTTTATTGAAAATGAAAATAAACTCAGATTCTTCTACCAATCTTCAAAAGTTTTTTGGAAATAACCAAACCCTCACTCAAGCATCTTCTCCTGGACGTATGGACGTAATGGGTGGAATTGCTGACTATTCTGGCTCAATGGTTTTGCAAATGCCAATCAAAGAAAAAGCAATTGTTACGATTGGTTTACGAAATTACAATCAGTTGCACATCAAAAGTTTAGATATTTCTTCAAATAATGAGGTTTATATTGATTTAGACGCATTGCCCAACGACTATAAAGAAGCGAAGCAATATTTGCAAAATATTGAAGGTGGTGATTGGGCAACGTATATCATTGGCTGCTATTTAGTTTTGAAGAATGAAAAAAAAATAAAACTTGGCGGTTTAGATATTTTAGTTGAGTCAAGTGTACCTGTCGGGAAGGGCGTTTCTTCTTCAGCTGCTATTGAAGTAGCTACTTTGAAAGCTATCGCTGAACTATTTTCAATTGATTTACAGAGAACTGAGCTGCCTAAACTTGCCCAAAAAGCTGAAAACTTAGTAGTTGGAGTTCCGTGTGGTTTAATGGATCAATTGGCTTCTTTTTTGGGAGAAAACAATAAATTATTACCGATATTATGCCAACCCGATAAAATTTTTGACTTGGTTGATATTCCTAAAAACTTATATTTCGTTGGAATTGATAGCGGTGTCCGCCATTCTGTAGGAGGAGCTTCTTACGGTGAGGTTCGCACTGCTGCATTTATGGGTTATTCGATTATTGCTCAAAAAATGGGTGTTTCTAAAGAAAAAATCCACGAACTAAGCAATAAGGAAAGTCCATTTGAAGGTTTTCTAAGCAATATTTCGCCGTCAATGTATGAATCTAATTTTGCAAGAAGTCTCAATTCTATGTATGGCAAAGATTTTATCCATGATTTTGGCGGTGTTACCGACAAATTATCTACTATAAAACCCGATGTTTTTTACAATATCAATGCTTGCACACAACATCCAATTTATGAAAACCTTCGAGTAAATACTTTTCTCGAATTATTGAAAAATCTTTCTAACCAAAATCATACAACTTTATTGCCGATAATGGGAGAGTTGATGTTCCAATCGCACGAGAGCTATAATAAGTGCGGTTTAGGCAATGAAATGACAGATAAAATAGTGAATATGGCTCACTCTGAAGGCTTTGAATCGGGCATTTATGGAGCAAAAATTACAGGTGGGGGAAGTGGCGGAACGGTGTGCTTGATGGTTTATGGGGAACATGGATTAAACTCGGCAAAGAATCTTTTTGCTGAATATCAAAGACAAACAAATCAGGTTGATTTGGTGTTTTTTGAGTGATTTAAACATCACAAATTTATTATTCGTAATACTTTACGAAACTAGAACAATTTGGTGATACTCTCATTAAAAACCCCAAATTTATAGCAAATAGAAACAAAATGTAGTATTTATTTAATAGTCCCATAAAGCGTTCGAAACTTGTAAAGCAATTAGCGTTTAATAAAAAAAAACAATTATATTTTGTTAAATTTGAACCATCATAAACTAAACTTACCAATGAAAAAAATCTTAACCACTTTATTTGTAATCTCTTGTGGATTGGCTTACGGGCAATCTTCACTCAAACCCAAAATCAATGCTGCGGCGGATGCCGTAGAAAAGAAAGTAATTACATGGCGACGTGATTTCCATGAACATCCAGAATTGGGAAATATGGAAGTCCGAACTGCGAAAATAGTTGCCGATCACCTTCGTTCACTTGGTATGGAAGTTCAAGAAAAAGTAGCAGTTACGGGCGTTGTAGGTATTCTAAAAGGTGGAAAACCAGGCCCAGTTGTTGCCCTTCGTGCCGACATGGATTGTTTGCCAGTTACAGAAAGAGGCGATTTAGCTTTTAAATCAACAGTATCAACAGTTTATAATGGACAAAAAACAGGCTTGATGCACGCTTGCGGACATGATTCTCATGTTGCAATTCTGATGGGTGTTGCCGAGGTTTTATCTTCAATGAAAAATGATATTGCCGGAACAGTAAAATTCATTTTCCAACCAGCCGAAGAAGGAGTTTATGACCCAACTTTGCTAAAAAATGGCAAATCAGGTGCAGAATTGATGGTAATGGAAGGTGTAATGGAAAACCCTAAAGTTGATGCCGTTTTTGGTTTACATATTAGTTCAGTTACAGAAGTTGGAACAATTGGCTACCGTTCAGGAGCTACAATGGCGGCAGTCGATGAATTTTCTATAAAAGTAAACGGAAAACAAACCCACGGAGCAAATCCTTGGGGTGGCATTGACCCTATTGTTACGGCTTCACAAATTGTTATGGGCTTGCAAACAATAATAAGTAGAAGTGTAAATATTACTGAAAATCCTGCCATCGTTACAGTTGGTTCAATTCACGGTGGAATTCGTCAAAATATCATTTCTGAATCGCTCGATATGATTGGCACGATTCGTACTTTTGGAACTGAACAAAGAGATTTGGTTCACAAAAGAATTAACGATGTTGCCGTAAATATTGCAGAAAGTGCTGGTGCTAAGGCTGATGTAATTATCAAAACTGGCTATCCTGTAACTTATAATGACCCAGCACTTACTGAAAAAATGATTGGATCGTTAGAAAACTTGGCAGGAAAATCTAATGTGCAAGTGCAGCCAGTTCAAACTGGAGCTGAAGACTTTAGCTTTTTCCAACAAAAAGTACCAGGATTCTTTTTCTTTTTGGGTGGAAAACCAAAAAATGTAAAAGTTGGATTCCCCCACCATACACCTGATTTTTATATTGACGAATCAGGTTTTACACTTGGCGTAAAATCTTTGTCGGCTTTGACAGTTGATTATATGGAAATGAATGCACCAAAAACTACAGATAATGAAGCATCTGCAGTAGGAAAAAAGGGTAAAAAAAATTAAACAATTAGACCATAGAAACCAGTCCACGGTTAATAGTATTTTATTAAAATCGTGGACTGAAAACTATCGTCAATCGACTAAAATATGTCTGCTGAAATAATTGAAATATTTCCAAGTAATTTAGATGAAAGAAAACTGCATCGTATCGTCGATTGCCTAAAAAATGGTGGAATCATTATATATCCTACCGATACAGTTTATTCTATGGGCTGCGATATAAATAATGTTAAAGCAGTTGAGAAGCTATGCAAAATCAAAGGAATAAAACCGCTACAAAACAATTTTTCTATTGTTTGTCACGATTTGAGCAATATTTCGATTTATGCCAAAGTATCGAATAATGCCTTTCGTTTGATGAAAAGAGCTTTTCCTGGCCCTTTTACGTTTATTTTACCTGCTACTGGGGAGCTTCCCAAAATCTTACAAACCAAACGAAAAACAATTGGAATCAGAATTCCTAACCACCAAATTCCTTTGAAAATCATAGAAATGCTGGGAAATCCAATAATTACAACTTCCGTAAAGCATGATATTGACGACATTATCGAATACCCCAACGAAATTGAGGTAATTTACCAACAAAATAGCGAAAAAGTTGACATAATTATTGATGGCGGATGGTGCGGTATCGAACCCTCAACGGTGGTTTTGGCAGTTGATGATGATTTTGAAGTTATTCGTGAAGGTGTTGGCGATTTGAATGAGTTTTTATGAAAAATCCCCGTGACACGCCTCCGCATCGGCGGTCGGACTCGTAGCGACAAAAGGGCGTTTCACTGATTTTAGAATAAAATTTTCTTTTTAATGAAATATCAACTCCCTTACTTCTTCAACTTCGACAAGCATATCTTCGTTAATATTACTTAGCAAAACTTGCTTAGTTTCGTTAATTAGCATTGGGTCATATTTGGCGATAACACGTACATAGTTTTCTGTCCAGCCATGCATATTTCCGTCGGTAATATCTTCTTCAAAAAGCACATTAAATTGCTTTCCAATTTGACTTTCGTAGAAAAATCTACGTTTTTTATCAGACAGTATGTGTAGCATTCTTGAACGCTCGGCACGCTTATTTTGCGGTACACTTGGTTTTATCAAAATAGCCACTGTATTTGGTCTTTCGGAATAAGTAAAAACGTGTAAATAACTTATATCCAGCTCATTAAGAAAATTATAGGTCTCCAAAAATGCTTCCTCAGTTTCACCAGGATGCCCCACAATTACATCAACACCAATGCAACAATCAGGCATTAATTGCTTGATTTTATTAACTCTTTCTACATACAATTCACGCTTATAACGGCGTTTCATTAAAGCCAATACTTTACTCGAACCTGACTGTAAAGGAATGTGAAAATGCGGAACAAAACGCTTAGATTGAGCCACAAATTCAATGATTTCATCAGTTAAAAGATTTGGTTCAATGCTCGAAATACGAAAACGCTCTATTCCTTCAACTTCATCCAATGCTCGAATCAAATCAATAAATTGTTCTTTACTTTGCTCCCCTTCAGGGGCTGGAGGCTTGAAATCTCCAATATTTACGCCCGTTAATACAATCTCTTTTACGCCACTTTCAGCAATTTTATACGCTGCTTGTACCACATTTTCAATGGTGTCAGAGCGGCTTTTCCCACGAGCCAACGGAATGGTACAATAAGTACAAGGATAATCGCAACCATCTTGCACTTTCAAAAATGTACGAGTTCGGTCATTTAGTGAATATGAAGTATGATAATCAACAACTTCTTCAATATTTGAATTGAAAACTTGAGCTTTTTCAGATTTTTGACGAGGTTCTTTTACGAAATCACCTAATAAATCAACCAAACGAAATTTTTCAGCAGCACCTAAAACAGCATCGACACCTTCAATTTCTGAGATTTCTTGAGGTTTTAATTGAGCATAACAACCAATTATCGCCACAAAGCCATCGGGATTAATACGATTAGCTTCTTTGACAATTTTCTTGCATTTCTTGTCAGCGTTTTCTGTAACCGAACAAGTATTGATTATAAAAATATCAGGATTTTCATTAAACTCAACCTTTTGAAACCCACGACTTTCAAACATTCGACCAATAGTAGAAGTTTCGGAGTAATTGAGTTTGCAACCTAATGTATAAAATGCTACTTTTTTCATCACTTTTGGATAAATAATCTCTAAATATTGGTGCAAAGTTAGTGAAAATAAACAAACAAAAACCCCTCAACAATGTCGAGGGGCTTTGCGAACAAAATATTATTCGAAAAATCTTAAATTTTTGCTGTTTTAACAGTCTTGATAATACGAGCTGCAACTTTGTATGGGTCAGCCGCAGAGTTTGGACGACGGTCTTCCAACCAACCTTTCCATCCTTTTTGTACTGCAGCAATCGGAATACGAATTGATGCACCACGGTCAGAAATACCGTAAGAGAATTTATCAATAGATTGTGTCTCGTGCTTACCTGTTAAACGTAAATGGTTATCAGCACCATAAACAGCAATATGTTCTTTTACAAATGGAGCAAATGCTTGACAAACGATATCGTAATCTTCTTTTTTACCTGAAGTTCTCAACAATGTGTTTGAGAAGTTTGCGTGCATACCTGAACCATTCCAATCAGTATCGCCTAATGGCTTACAGTGGTAATTGATTGAAATACCATATTTTTCACCAATTCTTTCTAATAAATAACGTGCAATCCACATTTCATCACCTGCTTGTTTTGCACCTTTAGCAAATCCTTGGAATTCCCACTGACCTGCAGCAACTTCTGCATTGATACCTTCAATATTTAAGCCTGCTTGTAAACAAATCTCAAGGTGTTCTTCTATCATATCACGACCGAAAGCATTAGCTGCTCCAACAGAACAATAGTATTGACCTTGTGGTGCGGGAAAACCATTTGCTGGAAATCCAACTGGCTTGTTTGTTTCGTTGTTCCACAAGAAATATTCTTGCTCAAATCCAAACCAAAAATCATTGTCATCATCTTCAATAGTTGCACGACCATTAGATTCGTGAGGAGTTCCATCAGAATTTAATACATCACACATTACCAAGTAGCCATTTCCTAAACGTGCTGGGTCAGGACAAATATAAACTGGTCTTAACAAACAATCAGATGAACCTCCTAAGGCTTGCTGTGTTGAAGAACCATCAAAAGACCACATATCGCAATCTTCCAATTTACCACTAAAGTTTCTTTCTATTTTGGTTTTGCTGCGTAGGCTTTGCGTTGGTTTGTAACCATCAAGCCAAATGTACTCTAATTTTGCTATTGGAACGTTTGCCATTGTTGAAATTTTTTAATTTTTGCGGTTATCAATCAAAGAATATGTTACAAATATATAATCAGAAATCAATATAATATTCTTTGAAAGCCAATTATTTTAGTTGATTATTCTAAATTCTTCGTAAAGTACAACTTTTTGTTTGATTAATTTGATTTTCATACATTTTGATGTTCAAATTAAAGGCTATTTTAGTTTAAATTATAAAAATAATATCATTTATACCTGAAAACAAAACTACTATTTTGATTAAAACAAATAAAAAATATTGATTCAACATAAAACGAAGCCTAATTTTAAAGATTTTATATTTTTTATAAAATGTAATTTTTTTAAGATATTGGTTTTCAATAAATTTAAGTTTTAAAATGAGATTTAATACTTTTCTTAGGGTTTTTGAGAAATTAATTTTTATGAAAAATCATAAAAAAACACAGACTATTAAAATAGCCTGTGTTCATAATACCTAATGCCTTGATGGTATCATATTAAAATCCTAATCCTTTAACCCCTAGATCCACCAGCTGCTCCAGCAGATTTTCCTTCCTCTTCCTCTTCTTCTTCACTTTCTTCTTCCTCCTCTTCTTCACTTTCTTCTTCTTCCTCTTCTTCTTCGCCTTCCTCTTCTTCTTCGCCTTCTTCCTCTTCCTCTTCTTCTTCTTCTTCTTCGCCTTCTTCTTCTTCGCCTTCTTCCTCTTCTTCTTCCTCTTCTTCTTCGCCTTCCTCTTCTTCCTCTTCTTCTTCGCCTTCTTCTTCTTCGCCTTCCTCTTCTTCTTCTTCTTCTTCTTCGCCTTCTTCGCCTTCTTCCTCTTCTTCTTCG
>NZ_JAYWCU010000197.1:0-18226 GCF_043780375.1 Emticicia sp.
TCGTTTTGGCGTATTTTTAAGTATTGCATATCGCTTTTTTTTGCAAAGGTCGCACAAACGCACGTTAATATAATAATTTAGTGTTCAAAATGTCTATTATTTATATTCCCTTTTTTTTCATTTGCTCAATCCCCAACTATAAACCTCAAATTAGTTGGAAATGGCTTTAGTGGAGTTGTTGATATTGTTTCTGCAGGTGATAGTCGTTTATTTATTGTTGATGGTACTCAGGTAAAAATTCTTTTAAATGGGCAAACATATTCAACTTCATTCATTAATCTCTCAGACAGAGCATCGTGGATAATGGCCGTAGCTTTTCATCCAAATTATGCCACGAATGGCTATTTCTATGTAAAATACAAGGCAAATGATGCGAGTTGTGTCATTTCAAGGTTTGTCAAAGACGCTTCAAATCCTAATTTAGCAGACATAAATTCTGAATCAATTATTTTTTCATATCCAAATAATGAAGGACACGAAGGAGGTGATTTAGAATTCGGAAAAGATAGATTTTTATACACGACAACTGGCGATGGAGCACCAGGTGGAAGAGGTTCTGCTGGGGATGAATATGGAAATGCTCAAAATTTAAGAACCGTTAAAGGAAAAATGTTGCGGTTGGATGTTGATTCTCCAAGTCATATTCCTGCTGCAAATCCATTCCAAACCCCTAACGATAGTATTCCTGACGAAATCATTGCTTTAGGATTAAGAAATCCTTGGAAGTTTTCGTTTGATAGACTAACTGGTGATGTTTGGATTGGTGATGTTGGTCAAGATAGTTACGAAGAAGTGGATTTTGTGTCTTTCGGTAATTTTGAAAACAAAAATTACGGTTGGAGTTGCTATGAAGGAAATATGCCTCATTTGTCTCAAAACTGCCCAAGTATTACCAGTAATTTAGTGTTCCCGATTATTACTTTTGATGGTTATAATTTTAATGGACATTTACCTGCGTCCGTAACTGGTGGTTATGTTTATCGTGGTAGTCAATATCCGGCACTAAATGGGTTCTATTGTTATGCAGATTATAATTCTGGCAAGTTTTGGCTTTTGAAAAGACTTTCCAATGGTTCGATTAGCAACGATTTTAAAGGAGTTTTAATGACAAATCCAACAACCTTTGGTGAAGATAATAACGGAGAATTATATGTAGCTACTTTCGATAAAATATATCAAATTGTAATTTGTGGTACTGAACAAAATTTAGCATTGAACTCACCAATTACTTCATCGAGTAATTATATGGCTTTGAATTCAATTCAGAGTACTGCTCAAATTTCAAATTTAGCAAATGTGTCATTCAGTGCCAACAACAAAATAGAACTTAGTCCAGGCTTTAAAACAGAAAGTGGCGTTGTTTTCAATGCACAAATTGCTGGTTGTCAGTAAATAAAAATGCCCTTTTCTGTTGTGAAAAAGGGCATTTTTATATTTTATTCCACTTTAAATTTATTTTTTTCTAACACTTACCGCAATTCTACGGTTTTGTGAGCGACCCTCTTCTGTATCGTTCGATGCAACAGGGTGCATTTCACCATAACCTTCCGATTCTAAGCGTTTTGCATCTGTTCCTAAAGTAACCAAGGCGGCTTTTACTGCTGCTGCCCGCTCGCTCGAAAGTTTCAAATTCACAGCGTCATTACCTTCGGTATCACTATAACCACCAACTTTGATGCTTACTGTAGGATATGCTTTCAAGATTTCAGAAATATTTTTCACTTCATTCAACGAAGTTGAATCAATTACATTACTTCCCGAACCAAAATTTAATGCTTTGAAATTGAACCAATTATCTTTTCCTGCTTCTACATCAGACTCAATAAATTTGATAACTTGGTCTTCAATTCCTCCTTCTAAGAAATTTAAAGTTACACCCGAAGTTAATTCTTTGTTGATGCTTACTGGCATTGCCGCTTCAATAATTGTTGGTGCAGCTTCAACTGTTGTAACATCACCTGATTTTACTGCGATATAAGGAGCAATAACTAATGAAACGATTGACATTAATTTTATCAAAATATTCATCGAAGGACCAGATGTGTCTTTAAATGGGTCGCCAACTGTATCACCAGTTACGGCAGCTTTGTGTGGTTCAGAGCCTTTTTTGTGCTTTACACCATCAATCAAAACACCTTTTTCAAATGATTTTTTAGCATTATCCCAAGCACCACCTGCATTCGATTGGAAAATCCCCATCAATACACCTGAAACCGTTACACCAGCTAATAAACCACCCAAAATTTCGGGAGAAGAAGTATTAGGAAAAACTCCTTTGAAACCAAATCCAACTAAAACTGGCGTAATTAATGCAATCGCACCTGGCAAAATCATTTGTCTGATTGATGCTTCTGTTGAGATAGCAACACATTTTTCGTATTCTGGTTCTGTTTTATATTCCATAATTCCAGGAATTTCACGGAACTGACGTCGAACTTCATTTACCATTTCCATGGCAGCTTTACCAACCGCCGAAATACATAAGGCACTGAAAATAAATGGAATCATTCCACCAACAAATAAACCAGCCAAAACTGGAGCCTTGTAAATATCAATAGAGTTGATTCCTGCAATACCAACGAATGCAGCAAACAAAGCCAACGATGTTAAGGCTGCCGAAGCAATCGCAAAACCTTTACCAGTGGCCGCAGTTGTGTTACCAACAGCATCCAAATTATCGGTACGCTCACGCACTTCTGCTGGCAATTGCGACATTTCGGCAATTCCACCTGCGTTATCTGCAATCGGGCCAAAAGCATCAATCGCTAATTGCATAGCAGTTGTTGCCATCATTCCTGCGGCAGCAATCGAAACACCATATAAACCTGCAAATTGGTAAGAGAAAATAATACCAGCTGCCAAAGTTAAAATCGGTAAAACCGTAGATTCCATACCAACTGCCAAGCCACCAATAATATTTGTAGCGTGTCCTGTGCCTGATTTTTCAATGATTGACATTACTGGACGCTTACCCATTGCTGTGTAATACTCAGTAATAATCGACATCAAAGTTCCAACAACTAAACCTACAATGATTGCATAAAATACATCCATTCTAGTAAAAGTTATACTACGCAAAGTAATATTTCCTTCTGGTAAAATATTGATTACTAAAAAATAACAGGCAACCAATGTAATGGCGATTGATGCCCAGTTACCGATATTTAAAGCATTTTGAACTGACGAAGTTTCAGATTTGATTCGAACCAAAAATGTAGAAACCAAAGAAGCTAAAAGTCCAGCACCAGCAATAAACAATGGCAATAATACTGGTGAAAAACCATTGAAATTGTCCATTACACTAATTTCTTGTCCCAAAACCATTGTTGCCAAGATTGTTGCCACATACGAGCCAAATAAATCGGCACCCATTCCAGCTACGTCACCAACATTATCACCAACGTTATCAGCGATTGTTGCAGGATTACGGACATCATCTTCTGGAATTCCAGCCTCAACTTTACCAACTAAGTCAGCACCAACGTCGGCTGCTTTTGTATAAATTCCACCACCAACACGAGCAAAAAGAGCAATAGATTCTGCACCCAATGAAAAACCAGCCAAAACTTCGATGGCTTTTTTCATGTTATCAGAAGTTAATAATTCACCTTTAGCAAAATAATTATAAAAGAATATAAATAATAAACTTAAACCCAAAACCGCTAAACCTGCAACGCCCATTCCCATTACTGAACCACCAGTAAACGAAACTTTGAGGGCTTGTGCCAATGATGTACGAGCTGCGTGTGCAGTACGAACATTAGCTTTGGTTGCGATTTTCATTCCAACATAACCTGCAAATGCTGAGAAAAATGCACCAATTAAAAATGCAACAGCAATTAAAGGAGAAGAATGAATGGTGGTTGTGCCAAGCCAAGCCAATAGAATAGCGGTAGGAATAGCAAAATAAGCTAAAACTTTCCATTCAGCTTTCAAAAAGGCAATTGCACCGTCTGCGATATAACCTGAAAGTTTTTGCATATTGGCATCGCCAGCGGGTTGGTCGGTTACCCACTTGAATCGCCAAGCGGTGTAAAGTAAGCCAATAATACCACAAAGCGGAACAAGGTAAATAATCATTGAATCCATAAGTCGTTTGTTCGAGTTTAGTTTTTACAGTTTAAAAAAAAAGTTTGCAAATTTAGAATAATTGTAGTTCTGATAAAAGTTTAAACTGAATTTTAGTATTTTTTGAATAAAAGTTTATCATTTATTCAAGATTTTCATCAAAATAGACTAATTATTACATCGTGTTCCGATAAATTCAGAAAAAATACTGTTATCAACCAAGTTGAAATAAGCCATAAACCTATTTTAAGAAGGTAAACATATTGATATTTTTCTGTTTATTTTATTAAAAAGCAATTCGGTAGAGAAATTTACCTATTTGGTCGAATTGCTTAGTGGTTTTTGTTGGACTTTTATGTAAATTTCACCGCCAATAAAATCTTTACTAACTTTCTGAATCAAAAATAGATTAGTTGTAAATAAATACCCTGTTTTCATAAACCTTAATCAGAATTTAATTTCCTGTAAATTTCACAAAAATGAAGAGATTTTTAGTTTTTTTCTTATTTATGTTTCCTTCAGTTTTATTTGCCCAAACCAAGCAAATGAATACTGGCGAAATCCTTCAAGCCATGAAACGGCTCAATGTAGTTGGCAATGTATTATACGTTGCAGCTCATCCAGATGACGAAAATACGCTTTTTATCACATGGCTTTCTAAAGAAAAAATGGTTCGTGCAGGTTACATTGCAATGACTCGTGGGGATGGTGGACAAAATTTAGTTGGTCCTGAACAAGGCGAATATGTTGGACTTTTGCGTACGCACGAGCTTTTAGGAGCAAGAAGTGTGGACGGTGGTGAACAATATTTTACTCGTGCCAATGATTTTGGTTTTTCAAAAACTACTGATGAAGCCCTATCTTTTTGGGGAAAAGAGCAAATCTTGGCTGATTTAGTATGGCGAATCAGAATGTTCCAACCTGATGTAATGGTCAACCGCTTTCCGCCCGACGCTCGTGCTGGGCATGGGCATCATTCAGCTTCGGCAGTTTTGTCGGAAGAGGCCTTTAAAGCAGCCGCAGACCCCAATCGTTTTCCTGAGCAATTGGCATACGTAAAACCGTGGCAAGTCAAGAGGTTGGTTTGGAATTCATTCTCACCCAATTTTCAAAATGGTCAGCCCGAAGGTAGTTTTATAAAAATTCCTTTGGGAGATTATAACCCACTGCTCGGAAAATCTTATACCGAAATTGCTGCAGAGGCACGTAGCATGCATAAAAGCCAAGGTTTTGGTTCGGCAAAAACAAAAAATCAGCGTTCAGACTACGCATTGCATAAAGCAGGTGAAGAAGCTAAAACTGACTTGTTTGATGGCATAGATTTATCTTGGAAAAGAATCAATGGCGGTGAGAAAGTGGAGAAAATGGTGAATGAGGTTTATAATAATTTCAAAGCTCAAAACCCTTCGGCTTCTCTTCCTGCTTTGATTGAAATTTATAATGCAATAGCAGCTTTGGATGAAAACGTGTGGACAACGTATAAGAAAAAAGAAGTGCAAGAATTAATTTTAGCTTGTGCTGGACTTTGGTTTGAAGTAAATCCAGTTGATTATTCAGTTTCTCCCAATGACAAAATAAAAGTCAATGTAAATGTTGTAAGTAGAAGTAATGCCAACATTACACTTGAAAAAATAGCTTTTAAGGCATCAAAACAAGATACAATAATCAATAAAAAATTGACTTATAATGATGCTTTGAATATTTCGTATGAATTGCAAATTCCGGCTAATCAGGCAATTACGCAACCATATTGGTTAGAAGAAAAAAAGGAAAATGGCTTTTATAAAGTAAAAGACCAACTTTTGAGGGGTTTACCAATGAAACCTGCCGACTTGGTTTGTGATTATTCATTTAAAATTGATGGCAAGAGTTTTACTTTTCAAACACCGCTGACTTATAAATTTGTTGAACCATCGGACGGAGAAATTTATCGTTATTTTGAAGTTCGTCCAGAAGTAACAGTAACTATTGCCGAAAAGGTTTATTCTTTTGCCGACAATTCGTCGAAAGATGTGGTAGTGACTTTAAAGGCAGGAAAAAAAGGTGTGAATGGTTCGGTTACATTAGATGTACCAAGTTCTTGGCGAGTTGAGCCTATGGCTATCAATTTTGAGTTGAAAGATAAATATGAAGAAAAAAAGGTGACCTTCAAGGTCTTTCCTTCAACCACAGCTTCTGAAATTATATTGAAAGCCATTGCTACAACAGCCAACGGAACGTTTAATCGTGGTATTGCTTCTATCGAATATAAACACGTGCCAACTCTCACGCTTTTCCCTTTTTCAGAAGCCAAAGCTTTACGTATTGATTTGAAAAAGAAAGGAACAAAAATTGGTTACATCGCAGGTGCGGGTGATGAAGTTCCAGCGGCTTTGCAACAAATTGGCTACCAAGTTACGATGCTAACTCCGACCGAATTAGCCAAAGACTTATCACAATTTGATGCTATTATTGTTGGTATTCGTGCCTATAATACAGAGGAATATTTAAAGTTTTTCCAAGAAAAACTTATGGAATATGTTAAAAATGGTGGAAATATGGTAACACAATATCAAACAAATGCGTTTTATGGCGTGTCTAAAGTAAAAGAAACTGGACCATTTCCTTTTGCAATTGGAAGAGGGAGAGTAACTGACGAAACTGCCGAAATGAAAATTATCAACCCCGAACACCCTTTAATGAATACCCCAAACAAAATTACAGCGAAAGATTTTGAAGGTTGGGTACAAGAGCGTGGGCTATACTTTTCGGACAAATGGAGCGATAAATATGAGACCATTTTTTCAATAAAAGATGCCAACGAAACCGAGCAGGAGGGAAGCCTACTTTATGCCAAATATGGCAAAGGAAACTTCATTTTTACAGGTCTTGCTTTTTTTAGAGAATTGCCTGCTGGCGTGCCTGGTGCTTATCGACTTTTCGCCAACATGATTTCTGTTGGGAAATAACTCTTGCACAACGAACGTGATATTGGCGGAAAACTTGCAATTTTTGCTTGTGAAGTGATGCCAAAATCAATTTAAATAAAACAAAGAAGCCGAGTTCGCTCGGCTTCTTTGTTTTTAAGGCAACTACATCCAATTATTTCAAAAAAATGAGGGAAATTTTGTTTTATTCTTTCTTTACTTGTACTCAATTTATGGTATTGACAGTATAAATTTTGGAATTTAAAAGAAACGCTTGCTGTTACTCTTTTAGTAAAAAATAACCACAATGAATAAAATTATAAAAATAGTAAAACTTATGACAGTAACATTTTTGACTATTATCGTACTGTTAGCAACGGCAGTATTTGTATTTATGCAACAAGCAAAGTTTGGAAAAAAACCTTCGGGTGAACGCTTAGAAAGAATAAAAAAATCACCACATTATAAAAATGGCTCGTTTCAAAATTTAAATATTACGCCTGATTTGACGGAAGGTGTTACTTATTATAGCGTAATGAAAGAGTTTATTTTTGGAAAGAAACTCAGACCAAAACCGACGGATGAAATTCCGCACATAAAAATTGATTTGCTCAAATTAAGCCCCGATGAAAATATATTGGTTTGGTTCGGACATTCATCTTATTTCATGCAGCTCGATGGCAAAAGAGTTTTGGTTGACCCAGTTTTTAGTGGTGCGGCATCGCCCATAAAAGCTACAACAAGGGCTTTTACAGGGACAGATGCTTATTCAGTAGCTGATTTTCCAGAGATTGACTATCTATTTATCTCACACGATCATTGGGACCATCTTGATTATGAAACAATTATGCAGTTAAAATCTAAAGTAAAAAAAGTAATTTGTGGTTTAGGTACTGCAGAGCATTTTGAATATTGGGGCTTTGATAAAAATATTATTATTGAGAAAGATTGGAACGAAAAAATAGATTTAGCCGAAGGTTTTATAGCATATACAGCTCCTGCACGACATTTTTCGGGTAGAGGTTTCGTGCGAAATAGAGCCTTATGGACATCGTTTGTGCTTCAAACACCGACAACAAAAATCTTTATCGGTGGTGATAGTGGCTATGACACACATTTTGCTGAAATAGGAAAAACTTATGGCGGTTTTGATTTAGCTATTTTAGAAAACGGTCAGTATGACAAAAGCTGGAAATATATTCACATGATGCCCGAAGAAGTGATACAAGCAGCAAAAGATTTGAATGCCAAGCGGTTATTTCCTGTGCATTCGTCAAAATTTGCTTTAGGAAATCATTCTTGGGACGAGCCATTAAATAGAGTTTCCGCAGTTGCAGAAAAAGAAAATTTCCCTATCATAACACCCATTATTGGTGAAGCAGTAAATTTGAAAGACTCGACCCAAGTTTTTACCAAGTGGTGGCTGGGGTTGAATTAACCTCGCAACGCAACAACTTTCCGAAATAACTCTGTTGGGGGTTTTCAACTTTCGGGAAGTTAATTAATCAAGATTTTAAAAATATTATCTATGAAAAATAATGAGATTCCACTTTTGCCAAATGAGATGTACCATATCTACAACCATGCAAATGGTCATGAAAACTTATTTGTCAAAAGAGAAAATTTTAATTATTTTTTGAAACGATACGCCGAATATATCAATCCAATAGCCCAAACATTTGCCTATTGTTTAATGCCCAATCACTTTCATTTTATGGTCAAAATTAATAATATTGAAGGTTTGCAGCTCGTATATCAACAAAAAATGAAAATGAAAGACCCTGAAAATGATTATCCACCGTTGAACAAAGAATATTTGCCGAAGTTTATCAGTCGAGAGTTTGGTAGTCTTTTTAGTGCCTATTCACAAGCTTTCAACAAACAACAAAAGCGAATGGGCAGTCTTTTTATGCCTAATTTTAAGCGAAAAATTGTAGATTCGGATAGTTATTATACAAGCCTTATTCATTATATTCATTCAAATCCTGTGCATCATGGATTTGTAAATAATGCTTATGAATGGGAACATTCTTCTCTTCATTCTTTTATTTCGCAAAAAAGTACGCAGTTAAAGCGAGAGGAAGCACTCAATTGGTTTGGAGACCTAGAGAATTTTAAAACATTTCAAAGTGAAGTTTTACCTGAAAAACTGACTGAAAATTTAATGGGAGCTGGTTTAATTATTGAATAATCAACTTTCGATGAATATTCGACGACGACCAACTTACCAACTTTACCAACTTTCGGGAAGTTGAAAAACTTCCCGAAAGTTTTAAATCTTTAAATATTGATATTTGTTACAACTAACTTACGTTAATTCTCTTCTGATACTTGGTTGTGATTTGCTTTCATTTCAAAGTGAAGTTTTACCTGAAAAATTGACTGAAAATTTAATGGAAGCTGGTTTAATTATTGAATAATCAACTTTCGATGAATATTCGACGACGACCAACTTTCGGGAAGTTTTTCATTCGATGAATATTCGATGACGACCAACTTTCGGGAAGTTTTTCATTCGATGAATATTCGACGACGACCAACTTTCGGGAAGTTTTTCAACTTCCCGAAAGTTTTAAAAGTGGTGATTTACTTTCATTGTCGAAGGCGACCCCCGTTTGATTTATTGATATTTGGTCTGTTACTGTCATTTGTTGAGTGCTTTTTTGTCTGGCTTGTGTGTCGGGTGTTTTATTTTTTTTTGAAGCGTTGGAAATTTTTTAAAAACAATTTTTCTTTTGGGTCGGCTTTGCAAGCTCTATTAAAAACTTTGGTCGTGTGTTAGCTTGTGCGGTTTTGTGTGTGCTTGCAAATTGCGTGGGCTTTACTCCAATTTTATGGCTTCATATTCCTTTTTGCTTAAACTAAATTCAGGGTCTATTACTATTACTTCGTCATAAGTGAGTTCGTATAGTTTGTAAACTAAATTGTCGATTTCTTGCTCTAAAATAGTGGTGTCTTTTTTTTGAAATTTAAGATTTATAATCTTAGCAACTAAGCTTGAAATTGTTGATTGATATTTATTGTCAAAGAGTTTTATTGGAATTTCAGAAACAGGTCTTTGATACAGTTCTAAGGTTTCACCCTTTCTTTTACCTTTATTATACAACCAATAGTAAATAAGTTTAGAATTGAGAATGCCTAAAATATACTTTATGTTTGTTGTGGTTTCCTTCTTTCTGATATACAGAACATCCCTACTTCCATAAATTGGTTCATTTGAATAAGCGAAAGCATTTGTTAGGCTTCGATATGGCAAAATTATTTTGTCTAAGTCTTCAAATACTTCGACAGTTCTGGGTCTATTTAGTGCATACCAAGGAAATTCTTCTTCATATTCTAATATTTGGTCATCAAGAATTGGCTTGTAACGCAATAAATGTTTTTTTGCTTTTGGGTATTTTTCTATATTATGATTTCTAGTCAGGTAAATCAATTTATCCTTACTTTGCTCATAAGTATACTTTCCGATATTGCTATTTTTAACAAAATCCTTAATAATATTTGCTTCTAATTCGGATGCGATTTTATTATCAATAACAAAAACACCTTCTCCATTTTGGTAATTTTGTCTAGGAAATTTGGAAATATATTTTGATGATAATTTACTAACAGTGACACCAATTCCTGCATTGACTTCACATATATTTTCGAGAGGCGATGAATTATTTAAAATCTTTGCAAAGATTGATGCAACATCTGCATTTTCTGATGTGTTACCAAACCTGATATATGCAGCTTCGCCTTCATACAACTTACTCCTTTCGATTCTAAAATACTCAGCATTGGCTGACTGTTTATCTAAAAATAATGAAATATTTTTCAAATTAAATGAGCTCTTGTCTTTGGAAAGAAGTATTTCTGTAAAATTTCTGTTTATGTTTTTTTGAAATAGAGTTATTAAATTATGCTGGCCTAATGCGGTTTCAAAAATCTTAAGTTCATTAAAGTTTACTAGGCGAATAAAACTTGTTCTATCTCTGAAATCATTTCGCAGTTTAATTGCACTATCCGCTGTAATAAAATAATTGGTAGTAATAAAGCTGGAAACACCATTTGGTCGCATCAAATCAATAGCCTTATGATAGAAATAATAAAAAAGGTCCATTTGACCCTTATAGAATCTAACACCCAATGATGTCATTTGAACTGGGCGAAATTTATCTTTATTGCCTTTTTCACCTAAATATGGAGGGTTTGCAATTACGATATCAAAGCCCATATTAGCGTTTACCTTCTCATTCATTACCTCAGGGAAATCTAATTTCCAATCAAAAAAATCAAGTGGGGCTTCGGGTTTGTTTTTTAGTTTCTGTAAGTCTTTTATGGAATTTTTCCAACCAATAGTTTGCAAATAGAGTTCGGTTTGTTCCTTTATTTTTTTGCCCAAACTTGGTTTAGTTTCAATTCCTTTGGTGCTTATCATTAACTCCAATTGGTTAATTAGCAATTCAATTTTCAGTTTGCGTATTTCGGCTGCTAATTTTTTCTTATCGCTATCGGGGTTAAAAAACTCTTTTTGTTCTTTGCTTATTTTTTTTAGCAAGTCGCTTTTTTGCTTTGCTAAGTCTGCACCAAAAAGACCGTGTGAGGTTTCATTTAGTGTCCAATCAATATCAATAATATCATCGCCCAATTTGCTCGCCAAACTATTGCCTACTACAATTTTATAATCGAGGTTTGGCAATGCTTTTGGCTTTTCTTCATCTACAATCAGGCTCAACCAAAAACGAAGTCGGGCAATGTCAACTGCACCTTTTTCAATGTCCACTCCGTAAATACTGTTTTGTATGATATTGAGTTTTACACCTGAAGCATCAAAGGTTTTGGTATTGCCATGTTCAAAGGTGTGTAGGGTTTGTTTGGCTGTAAATATTTCGTGTAGCAAACCCATAGGGAAAGCACCCGAACCAATGGCAGGGTCGCAAATTTTTACATAGTCTAAAGCATTGTGAAATTCGGCTGAATGTTTTTTGATGAGTTTTTTATCGTCATCGTCCAACTTCTTTTTCAGTAGTTTTTCAATCAGTATGCGGTCTATCTGTTTGCCTGTAGTTTTATTGTCGGTTTCCATAACCAATTGTCCTTTTCTGCCTTCGTTTGCCGAAAACAGTTTGGGTTGGTCGGGTTTGTCAAAACCAATGTAGCCAACTACTTCGTAGCCTTTGTTTTCAAACCAAGTAGTGAGGTATTCAATCAAACTCTCCTGGCACATATAATGCACAATTTCCTTAGGCGTGTAGTATGCACCTTTGTCTTTGTTGTCTTCCAGTAAGTTTTCGAAAATATGCCCCAACATTTCGGGGTCAACCGCTACTGTGTGGTCGTTGGGGTCGTCTTCGTAAATGGTAAAGTTGTATTGATTAAAGAAATCAAATAAGTTTTTAAAAAGATTTGAAGGAAAAATCAGGTTTCTATGTTTCTTGTCGTCTTCTTCAAACAAACCACCGTTTAGGTATGGAATTTTAAAATTGTCTGAACCTTGATTTTTAGGATTTGTTTGATTTTCTTGATTATTTAAAAATGGAGCAATATCGTTCTCTCTTTTTTGATTCAGGGTTTCGAAAAATAAAGGAGAAAGAAATTGCTGGTAAAAAAGGTCTTTGTTTCTAATATTTTCAAATTGTTGGGTAATGAAATTGAAATCACCTTTACCCCAATCTTCGTTTTTAGGCACACCCAACCACCCTTTTTTCTGAATGAAATACAGGAATACAATTCGCCCTAAAAGTTTTTTGTTGAAATCACGAATGCCTTTTTCGTCACCGTTAAATATGGTTTGGCGAATGTTTGGTTTTGAAACCATAAAGTCGCAAAAAATATCGTAGTGCTTTTTGTATTCATCAAAAAATGCTTTAGATAGTTTTTCTACCGAGAAGGCTTCTTTTACATCGTCTAAAGTTGCTTTGCTGCCTTTGCTTGCAATGGCTGTAAAGCGTTCGGCTGCTGTTCGATTGCTTTCGCCTTCGCCCAAAACATATGTGTAGCGTTTAGGTTCTGTTTTTATTTTTACAAATTCTCCGGCTGCATCATAACCAGTTAATTCAGAAACATAAGTAAACCGCCAATTAGGAGTTTCGGGTCTGTGATAAGCTATGAATGCCGCATCAATATCTTTCCAATATTTGCGGAGCAAATTTCGTAAACCAACACGGTTGCGTTCCAAAATAATGCCTTGTGCCAAGGTAACTTCATACACTGCAATTTGGCGTTCAATTCCGTTTTCGTTGAGAGTAATGTAACCCAACTTTTGCACCTGCGAAGCTACGTTACTGTCAATGCCAGTTAGTATTTCAGGTGTTGCAAGCAAACGAGATTTGGCAAATGCTTCGCCCAAAAATTGTTTCCAATTGCTTTGGTTGTAGCGTTGCTTAAATAGGTTATGAATTTGTTCGTATGTCATTATTCAAAGGATTCTGAAATGATTAAAACTGGTTTTTCAACTTTGCCCTTTTTGCCTTTTTGTGCATAGCTTAAATCAACATTGTATTGTGCCGAAATTTTATCTATTTCAGCTAATGCTGTCATAATGTTGGGAGTTGGCTTTTTCTTTTGCAAACGGTCAATGTCAGTTGGCAGATTGGTGTATTTACCAATGTCAATAAGCACTACAATTTTTTGAATGTTCTCTTTTTGTTTTTCTGTTACTTGTGGATATTTCACAAGGTCGGACAAGAATTTTTTTGCTCTTTGTGCTACACCACCCAATGCTTCGGGGTCGGTTTGCGATTGTGCAATTTTATGTTCCAGCGTTTCAAAATGTTCCAATGCTTTGTTTACGTGTTCGTGGTGTGTTTCAATCAAAGTAACATTTTTTTCTTTTTCGTCTGCCGAAAATATTTTGAATGCTTCAATCGGTGTAATTTCTTTTGGTTGGTTATTGCTGTCCACCCAATAGAATTCAAATTTCTTGTCAGTCTTTAAGAATGCTGCTGTTCCGTTTTGCAGTTCAGGTTTTTTAATCTCGGCTGAACTTCTACCTGCTCTTGATTTTAAAGGCAGTTTTTTAATCTTGTCAAACCAAGGTCGGTTTGCTTTTTTGAAGTGGCGTAAAAAATATAAAAACTTCAAACGTTCGTCTTCTTGTTCTTTAAATGCATCATTGCTATAAAGTTTTACTTCATCCAAAATTTCTTCGGTTGAGAAAACTTGATTGTCTTCGCCAAAGGCAGTATGAAATGCCTGTATTTTCATAAAGGCTGTTTTGTTTAATCGTATTTGTGAATCGCCTTGAGCAGATGGATAAAATACATAGTTATAAATGGCACTTGCTTTTGTTCCGATACGATTTACACGCCCAATTCTTTGCATTAGTTTAGTTGAGTTCCAAGGTGTATCATAGTGAATAACAACATTAGAACGATGCAAGTTTACACCTTCTGCCAATACTTCGGTTGTGATTACAATGTTATAATCATTCACTTGTTTGTCGGCTGCCCAGTTTGCATCAAAGTTGGTTACAATGGTGTCATACATTTGTTTTCTGTTCGCAGCCGAAATAACCAATACATCTTTTCTTCCCGCATCGGTCAGTGCTTTTGCTAAATAATCAACGGTGTCTTTTGATTCAGAAAATATTACCAGTTTACCTTCTAAATTAGTTTTCTTGTTCAGGAATTGTTTTGAAAGTTGAGCTATGAACTCATCTAATTTTGGGTCTTTTTCAATAGCGTTCCAACCTTTTACTAATTCCTTAATCAGTTTAGCATCCTTTTTTAAACTTTCAATAAAGCCGTCTTTGAAATCTGCACTTTTAAATGTTTGGTTTTTAGGGTTTTCTTCGCTTAGTCGTTCAATGTATGTTTCAATATCTTCTTGCGACCAGCCATCATTTAAAAGTTTATTTACATTGGTGTCCGGTGCAATAAATATTTTATCGTTTTCAAACATTGCAATCATTCTGTCTGTAGCAGTTTGAAAATTGCCCAATGATTTTTTGAAAGCATAAAAACTGCTTTCCAATCGTTTTATCAATTGGGTTTTCATTATAAATGCTAATGATTTAGAAACCGTTTCTGCATTTTCGTAATACTTGTCTTGTATGTCTTGTTTTAAGCCTGCAATGGCTTGGTAACGGCTGTATTTTAGTTTGTCTTCATCTGTGAGATAGAAAACAGTTTTGTGAAAAAGTTCATTTAGCTTTTCATCCATCAGGTATTCCACTTTTTTAGGTGGTTCAACTTTTGGAAACTTGATGCCTTGCTTGTCTAAATCAATTTTATATTCGGGAATATTTTCAAGGTCGGTTCGTGTTCTGCGAATGGTAATGGGTTCAATTACATTCTTGCGAATTTTACCGTAAATGGTTCTTAGCTTATTTACATCTAATTCGTCAAAACGCTTAAGCGTTTTGTATTGCTCCATTAAAGGAGCAAAAAATGAAGTTAGATTAGTAATTGGGAGAGTAGATTGCCTTGCATCCTGAAACATTTGAATTTGGTAGAAAATGTCGTCAGGTCTGTTGTTCAAAGGAGTTGCAGAAACTAAAATTACTTTCTTCTGCAAGCCTTCAATCAATCCTTTGTTTGCTCTTGGGCTCTTTGTTATTTTCTGAAGACTATCAAAAGCACCCGTAGTGTGGTTTCTAAATTTATGGGCTTCATCTATAATGATTAAATCATAATCTTCTTTGGGCCAATAGTCTTGATGTCCTGCGAGTATTTTATCAAGGCTTCCATTGGTAATGAACTTAGTGCATTTGTCAATTTGGAAATCTTTAAACGTGTTTTTCCAGTTCTTCTCAACGGCTGGCGGATAAACGATTAGTATTTTAGTATTGTCTCTGCCGTTTTGCATTAAAAACTTTTTTGCAACCATTGCAGCAATAACGGTTTTGCCCAAGCCCACAACGTCAGCTAATAAAAAGCCGTTGTGTTTTAAAAGCATATTGAAACCTTCGTTTACTGCATCAACTTGGTAAGATAGTTTTTTGAAGTTCTGTGGTAAGTCGCCAATAGAATCGGGGTCGTAATCAATATTTTTTCCGAAGTATTCGGTTAATAGTTTTATGTAAAGTTCAAAAGGTGTAATTTCTTCATTCAGATAAGTTTCCTTTTTGATGTTCTGAATGTCAACTGGCAGAATGTCCACTGATTCAGCCCACAATTTTTCAAATTCTTCTGTTGCAAATTTTACTTCTTCGTAGTCGTTTAATTGAACATTAAATTCATATTGGTTATTCACGCCTAGTCCATTTGCTGTTAAGTTTGATGAACCAGTAATTGCGGTTGCAGGAGTATGTTCGTTAAATGGCTCTGGTCGTAAAATGTAAACTTTTGCGTGAATCTTTTTTTCTGGGTGAGCTTTTATTTGAATTTTCTTTTCAACCAAGTCGTCAATGAATTGCAAAATTCCTTTCTCTGTGTCCTTGTCGTAATTAGCTTTTTCAATGTCTTCCTGAATTTTCTTGATGAAATCTTCTTTAGTCTTTTCGTGATTTTTGAAAAATTCAAGTCCTTCCTTTTGAGCATCTGCAAGCATTTTGTCAATGTTGATGCCTACCAAAATTCTAATGTTTGGAACTTTGTCTAAAAATGGTCTGATGCGGAAATATCCTGATGCCCGAAAGTAGCCTACTAAAGCGTCAAAGTATTGTATGTTGGGATTGTATGTAAAAACCCCTTCAAACTTTTTGATTAAGGTGTTCTCTTCGCTATTAGTAAAAAACTTTGTTGACATATATGTTTAAATTCTTAGGTCGTTAAAATACGGATTATTCTTGGTGCGATGGCAAAAATTGTTAAAAAAATGTTGGTTGACAAAAAAATAAAACACTTGGCGTGGGGCTGTCGTATCGGAAAAAAGTCCGCTGTTAAGTTTATATATCGTCCTGTTGTTTCGATTATTGTCTGTCAGTTTAATGGTTGTTGTGTCGTCTGTTACGCTAGCCTATAATACCGATATAGACGCAACTAATTGCGTTGTGATTTGCTTTTATTATCAAAGGCGACCCCCGTTTGATTTATTGATATTTGTTACAACGCAGGGCATTCAGTGCAGCTTCAAATCTTAGTTGTGATTTGATAATACAATACTATGCTTTTTTAATACTGTCTCAAATTAATTTTTAATTTATTTATTTAACAGCAAAAATTGAGTATTTTTTTGTTTTTCAAAAGTATCACACCTTTGAAATTTATTTGATATTTGGCAGTGTAGCTTCTTTGATATTTTTTAAGAGAACATGAATATGTATAGTTATTGAAAAGATTGTTATAAAATAAAACAAAATTTATGAATAAATAAGAAGGATTTATGAATAATACAGCAAGATTTAAAAATAAACCATCAATAATCTCTTACATTAAAACAAGGTTTTAAAAACAGATAATAGGATTTGCAAATCAGCTACAAAGAATAAGTAATCTTTTATTAAGATTTGCCAATACATCAACAATATCTAATACACGACTTCCTTATTAAAATTTATAATAGAAAGATATTTAATAGAAAAAAACTTCCCGAAAGTTGAAAACCCCCAACGGAGTTGTTTCGGGAAGTTGAATTCGGGAGGTTGGGCGAGAAGTTGATTACATCTTTGGTAATTAAGGAAACTTCGGAAACTTACTAAAATCTGGCTTACGTTTCTCCAAGAATGAGTTAAAACCTTCTTTGGCTTCGTCGGTCAAATAATACAATAATGTAGCATTTCCTGCCAATTCTTGAATTCCTGCTTGACCGTCAAGCTCGGCATTAAACGAAGATTTTAACATTCTGATTGACAATGGTGACATTTGCTGTACTCGCTGACACCAAGCAACGGTTGCTTCTTCGAGTTTTTCTAATGGCACAACTTTATTTACTAAGCCCATTTGCAAGGCTTCATGTGCATCGTATTGCTCGCACAAAAACCAAATTTCACGGGCTTTTTTCTGTCCAACAATTCGAGCTAAATAACTTGCACCAAAACCACCATCAAAACTACCAACTTTCGGGCCTGTTTGACCAAATTTAGCATTTTCGGCAGCAATTGTCATGTCGCAAACTACGTGTAGCACGTGTCCACCACCAATGGCATAGCCTGCAACTGCAGCAATGACCACTTTGGGAATCGAACGAATCATTTTTTGTAAGTCCAAAACATTTAAGCGTGGCACATGGTCTTCTCCAATATAACCACCGTGTCCACGAACCGACTGGTCGCCACCGCTGCAAAACGCTTTTCCACCTTCACCTGTCAAAATAATTACTTCAATGACAGGCTCTTCTCTGCAAAAGTGCATGGCATCAATCATTTCCTTGACCGTCTGTGGACG
>NZ_JAYWCU010000198.1:0-10443 GCF_043780375.1 Emticicia sp.
CAATAATTTTTAGGCGACATACATTCACAATATCATAGTTTTTTTCTATTTTTACTTCTAAATTTAACCCTAAACCATTATCATGGAAAAGCCATCTACCGCACGCATTGCTCTCAAATGGGGCTTAGTTACAGCAATCCTGATTATTATTTATACCGTCATTTTATACATGACAGCTCTTTTCAAAAATCCATCTCTGTCCTGGATAAGTTTTATATTGCTTTTAATTGGAATAATTATGGCTTTGCGTGAGTTTAAATTATTGAACAATGGTTTTATGAGCTTTAGTGAAGGTCTTGGTGTTGGTACGTTGATGAGTGCCGTTACAGGTTTAATTGGCTCAATTTTTAGTTATATTTATACTAATTTCATCGATACAACTATTATGCAGCAAATGAGTGACCTGCAAAGAGATCAAATGGAATCAAGAGGAATGTCATCTGAGCAGGTAGATCAAGCAATGGAAATGGCAGCAAAATTTACCTCGCCCAGTCTAATATTTTTGTTTGGCATTCTGGGTTATGTACTATTTGGATTTATATTTTCATTAATCGTTTCTGCTATTATCAAGAATAGTAAACCCGACGTTGAATTTTGATTGGTCAATAGACAACAGACGATAGTCTATAATTAATTCAAGTTCGTAAATTCAAAAAATCGCAAATCCAGTTTATAATGCTCGCTATCTTCCGAAAAGAACTCAATAGTTTTCTCAATTCTCTTGTTGCCTATATCGTAATCGGTGTATTTTTGGTGCTTGTTGGACTTTTTACATGGTTTTTTGATTCAAATATATTGGATTATGGCTATGCCGATTTGAATAATTTCTTTCAACTGACACCTTTTATATTTGTTTTCTTGATTCCTGCAATTACAATGCGGTCATTTTCGGAAGAATTTAAAACTGGAACAATAGAGTTGCTTTTTACAAAACCTCTGACCAATTGGCAGATAATTTTAGGGAAATTTTTCGCAACTTTTCTCTTGATTATTGTTGCATTATTACCTACATTATTATACTATTATTCTATTTATCAGTTAGGAAATCCGAAAGGAAATATTGATTCGGCGGCAGTTTTGGGTTCTTATTTAGGACTTTTACTACTTGGCGGAGTATTTGCTTCCATTGGGCTTTGGGCATCGTCAATGACTGATAATCAGATAGTTGCATTTATTATCGGAGCCGTTTTAAGTTATTTTCTCTACGACGGAATCAATCAATTTGCCAATATTTTTAATGGAACAACTCAATATTTTATTAATTATTTGGGATTAAGCTATCATTACGATTCACTTGGAAGAGGACTGATTGACTCACGCAATGTTTTGTTTTTAGTAAGCATAATTTTCTTGATGCTTTTTTTAACAAAACTACAATTAACTGCAAAGAAAAAATAGGTTTTTGATGTAAGTTTTCGAAAATCATTCACTCGTATACACTTAAAATCACTCATTCAATTATTGGCTATATGCAACTTCCAATCTATCAAGTAGATGCTTTCACCGATAAACTTTTTGGTGGAAATCCAGCAGCCATAGTTCCTCTAAAAACTTGGTTATCCGACGAATTGATGCAAAAAATTGCTTCTGAAAATAATCTTTCTGAAACTGCTTTTTTTGTGCAATCCGAAAAAGATCAAACTTCGAATCGTTTTCATATTCGTTGGTTCACTCCCACCATTGAAGTCAATTTATGTGGACACGCTACTTTGGCTACTGCATTTGTCATTTTCAATGTTTTAAAAAATGCAGAACAAACCATTCTTTTTGACTCAAAAAGTGGTGTTTTGAAAGTCAGAAAAGATGGAAATTGGCTTGAATTAGATTTTCCTTCACAAACAATTGCTCCATCTGAAGCACCCGAAGGCTTAATAGAAGGCATTGGTAAACAACCAATAGAAATTTACCGAGCTTCCGACGATTATTTATTGGTTTATAAATCTCAGAAAGATATAGAAGAAATCTCGCCTATATTCAATACTTTAAAACAAGTAAAAGCTCGTGGTGTAATAATAACAGCAAGAGCTAAATCTAAACGTTTAGACTTTGTTTCAAGGTTTTTTGCTCCCGGCTCAGGCATTGATGAAGACCCTGTAACTGGTTCGGCTCATACTAAATTAGTACCATATTGGGCAAACATTTTGGGTAAAAATGAACTTATTGCTGAACAAATTTCTGCACGAAAAGGCTTCCTAAAATGTAAATTAGCTGGCGATAGAGTTTTGATGGCAGGAAAAGGAAAGCTATTTCTGAAAGGGAAAATTATTGTATAAAACAAAAATAGTTTCTTTTATAATTGTCGATAGCAATAAACTATGCTTTTTCTTATTTGGTAAGTAAAACCATAAATTATTGACTGTTGGATAATGATTCTAAAAACAAATATCTCAAAACACTTGACACCCCCTATCTCGATGTTGTACCTTTACGACCTAAAAGTATTAGGTTGAGTAATATTTCTTCGCCTAAATTTCTTCATGTAAGATAAAAGCACCCCAAAACATGAATGAGATCAAACAAAAAGTCTCTGTTAACTAACAGAATTGGGAATAAATTAAGATGAAACTTTCAGAATTTAAACTTGACCTTCCGCATAGTCTTATTGCAATGCACCCACACGAACAACGTGATGGAGGTCGCATGATGGTTATAAATCGTAAAACCAAAAAAATCGAACACAAAATGTTTAAAGACATTGTTGATTATTTTGGTGAGAAAGATACCATGGTTGTCAATAATACAAAAGTTTTTCCTGCACGTTTATATGGTTCAAAAGAAAAAACAGGAGCAAAAATTGAAGTTTTCTTACTACGTGAGTTAAACCGTGAGATGAGACTTTGGGATGTTTTGGTTGATCCTGCTCGCAAGATTCGTGTTGGTAATAAATTATATTTTGGTGATAGTGATTTGGTTGCAGAGGTAATTGATAACACAACTTCTCGTGGTCGTACTATTCGTTTTTTGTTTGATGGTTCGCACGAAGACATGATGAAGGCTGTTCATGAATTAGGTGAAACTCCCCTCCCGATTGACATCATCAAACGACCTGTGACTGATGAAGACCGTGTGCGTTATCAAACTATTTTTGCCGAAAACGAAGGTGCAGTAGCAGCCCCAACTGCAGGTATGCACTTCACAAAAAATGTTCAACGCCGAATGGAACTCAAAGGTATAAACTTTTGCCCAATCACTTTGCACATTGGTATTGGTACTTTTCGCCAAGTAGATGTTGAAGATTTGACAAAACACAAAACGGACTCAGAAAATTTCTTTATTCCTCAAAGCACTTGCGATATTGTGAATCGCTCGATTGACAATGAAGCGAGAATTTGTGCGATAGGTACAACTTCCATGAAAGCGATTGAATCGTCGGTTTCGGCAAATGACCATTTAAAACCAGTGGACAATGGTTGGACAGATAAGTTTATATTTCCTCCATTTGAGTTTAAAATTACCAATGCTCTTTTGACCAATTTTCATTTACCAGAATCAATATTATTGATGACGGCTTGTGCATTTGGTGGACATGAGTTAATTATGCACGCTTACAACGAAGCCATCAAAGAAAAATACAAATTCTTTACTTATGGTGATGTGATGTTGATATTGTAGCCCCACTCAACCCTCGCCAGCGAGCTGGCGAGGGCTTTTTTATGCTCAGATGAATTCACATGAAAAATTTGCAATAATTGTAGCTGGCGGTAGTGGTAGTCGTATGAAAAGCGAAACTCCCAAGCAATTCTTACCACTGGCTGGCAAACCAATTTTATTACATACTGTTGAAAAATTCCTGCAAATACCTGATATTCAACTAATTATCGTTCTTCCCAAAAACGACATTGAATATTGGCACAAAATCGCCCATTCAAATTCTATTGTTCAAAAAAATACAGATTCACTCATCATTATCGTTGGTGGAGCTACAAGATTTCAGTCTGTCAAGAATGGTTTGAGCCAAATTAAATCTGATGGTTTGGTGGCTGTTCATGATGGAGTAAGACCTTTGGTAAATCTTGAAATAATTCAAAACTCGTATTTGGTAGCAGAAAAATATGGCACCGCTGTTGCCAGTGTTTGGGTAAAAGATTCGGTAAGAGAAGTAAATAGCAATGGCGAAAATTTGGCACTTGACCGCACCAAGTTGAAACTTATACAAACCCCTCAAACATTTCGTATAGGTTTAATCAAGAAGGCATTTGAAGTAGAAGAGCAAAGTTTTTTTACCGATTGTGCCAGCGTTCTGGAGTATTCGGGCGAAAAAATAACCTTAATTGATGGTGCTTACGAAAACATTAAAATTACAACACCTGAAGATATGATTGTTGCAGAAGCAGTGCTGGCAAATAACTATTGACAGTTAAATTCAAACTTCGATTCAGCAGAAAGCGTTTTATTTTGGTTTTCAAGAATAATTTTCATTGATATTGGAAAACCTCGTTCGTTGGCTGACGTTTCCCTGATAGTTCGGAGTTCTGGCACTTCTTTTAATTCTGTACCTTTAAGAGTGAAAAATTTTGTTGAACGAATATTGTTACCTCCAAAAGGGATAAAGGCATAAAGAGGGCGAATGAGCCAATACAAACGAATCTCAGGAATTCCTTCAAAAAAATTACGATTATCATCAAAAGTATGTTCATTCAAAGTTGGTAAACTGCCATAATCTGACCTATATATTCGATAAGGATTTCCATTTGCATCATATTCTATGCTCCGATTGACACCCAATAATCTCAATCCTGTTGCACTTATTGGACGTTTTTGAGCATCATATTCAAAAACAATTTCATCATTTATTACTCCATTAGTCTTTTGTGTAGATTTAATTGCCATTCCAGATGTGTCATAAGTCAAATCAAATCGAGATATTTTATTGATATTCGATTCATCACGAAAAGCAGAAACTTTACCCAAAGAATTATATTCATAAAATATCTTAATCCGACCTGATGTATCTTTTGCATTTTTTACATCGTAACTATTTATCAACTCTATGCGATTATCTTTCACGGTAATCAAATCATAGTGAATTAAATTTGTAGCAGGATATTCTGTAATGAACTTTGTCAGTTGGCAAATAGGCGATTGCTCATCTTTTTTGCAGGAAAAAGAAATGATACATAAAAATAAAATGAATGCTATTTTTCGCATATTTTTGAAATTATTTCCTTATTAAACCAAAAAAAGTTCGTCATTGTTATTATCAGAACAGAATAATATTTGTATTTCCAATTTCAATGACGAACAAAATCGTCTTGATGCTGCATAATATCAGCCAAAGGATTCAAAATACTTTTACTAAAAGCCATTCTGGCATTATTTTAAGTAAAATTGCTACTAAATAATATCTTTTAGTAATATATGCTACCTTCTTTTTCGAGCTAACCGCCTCAGCAATTTGAAGAGCAGCTTTTTCGGAAGTTGAAACCCAAAACATTCCTTTATTTTGTTTGGTCATGGGGGTATCTACAAAACCTGGACGAATATCAGTTACAGCAATTTGATGCTTGTACTTTGCCGAACGCATTCGCAAACCCGACATGTAATTAGTCATAAATGCCTTTGAAGCATGATATTCGGGAGCATACGCACTACCCGTAAGAGCCGCCAAAGAAGAAACTCCAACCAATTGCCCTCCACCATTTTGCTGAAAATATTGATAAGTCCAATTTGCCAAAGCCATAAAACCACGAACATTGATATTGATTGTTTCTATTTCTTGTTCAAAAGTGGCTTTCGGAAAACCCACACCTGCATTAATAATGACAATATCAAAACCACCCATTTCAATTGCAAGGTCTTGCATTGTTTTTCTTGATACTTCATAATCAGTTACATCCATTGCTCGAACATGAATTTTTGTATTTGGAAATAATTCTTTTATTTCTTCTAGCAAAGCAATTCTTCTGCCAGTAATAGCGATTTCATAGCCTTTGGAAGCATAAAGTTGTGCCAATGAACGTCCAATGCCTGTTGTTGCACCAATGATTATTATTTTCATGGTTAAAGTAAAATGTGATTACAGGAAAATCAAGTAGAATACTTCTGTAGTTTGCTTATCTTTGTTGGTCAAATGTAAGAAATTCATTCAATACTCAAAATATATTTCATGCAAAAAAGACTCTCTGCTAACGAATACATTAAAGGGATTTTGGCTGGTGATAGAATAATTCTTAGCAGAGCTATTACTTTGATTGAAAGCCAATTGGCTCAAGATAAAAGTTTGGCTCAAGAAGTTTTGGAGAAAATTCTGCCTTTTTCAGGAAAATCTATCCGAATTGGCATTACGGGAGTGCCTGGTGTTGGCAAAAGCACTTTTATTGAAGCTTTTGGTAAAAATATTACTACTCAACACAAAAAAATAGCGGTACTTGCAATCGACCCGAGCAGTCAGCGGACAAGTGGGAGCATTATGGGCGATAAAACTCGCATGGAAGAACTTTCCCATGAGTCAAACGCTTATATTCGCCCATCTCCTTCAGGAAATTCGCTTGGTGGCGTAGCAAACAAAACCCGCGAAACAATATTATTGTGTGAAGCAGCAGGTTTTGAAGTGATTATTGTTGAAACAGTGGGCGTTGGGCAGTCTGAAACAGTAGTAAAAGGTATGGTTGATTTCTTTTTATTACTAATGCTTTCGGGAGCAGGTGATGAGCTACAAGGAATCAAACGAGGAATTATGGAAATGGCTGATGTAGTTGTCATCACAAAAACCGATGGAGACAATGTACAAAAAGCAAAAAATGCTCGAATGGAATATGTTCATGCTTTACATCTTTATCCTCCTACGCCAAACAAGTGGTACCCACCTGTGCTTACTTGTTCAGCTTTAGAAAAAACTGGTCTTACAGAAATTTGGGAAATAGTTTTGGAATTTTCTTCAAAAATGCAAGAAAATGGTTTTTGGAAAAATAACCGTCAAGAGCAAAGTTTGGCTTGGATGTACTCTTATATAAGACAAAGCTTAGAAAGTAAATTCTTTGATAATCAATCAATTAAAAAGATTATCCCTACAATTGAAGAAAAAGTCTTGTCGGGTGAGTTATTGCCAATTCAAGGAGCAAAGGCATTATTTTCATTGATTGAATAAATTTAAACAACCAATCATTCATATTTATTATTAAGTTTACAGGAGTTCTTACAATACAATTTGCTAAAAAGTTGTAATTTTGGGACGTTTTATAGTCTATTGTTAAGTGAGCAGATTTATTATTCTATCATTATAAACATTCAATCATTTACTTATTGCATTCATCTGTCCAATAAAATATGTTCTGGTATAACATTTCAAAAATCATATTAAAAAATCGTCGAATTTGGCTGACGGTGGTTTTCTTTACAACACTATTTATGGGTTTCATGGCATCGAAAATTACGATGTCGTATGAGCTGGCAAGGATTTTACCGAAAAGTGATGAAAATTTTAAAATTTATGAAGATTTCAAACAACGATTTGGTGAAGATGGAAATGTGATGGTGATTGCCATTGAAACTGATAAAATTTATGAGCTTAATACTTTCAATGAATGGTATGATTTGAATAAAAAAATCAAAAACATAGAAGGAATCAAGAATGTTTTATCGAACACAAGGCTATTTAGTGTAAAGAAAGACGACAGTCTAAAGAAGTTTATATTCCCTCCAATTGTATCTCAAAGACCTACAACTCAAACAGAAGTTGACTCTATCAAGGCTCAAATTGCACAATTGCCTTTCTATAAAGGTATTATATATAGTACCGACGGCAAAGCTCACTTGATGGCTGTTACATTCGACCAAGCTAAATTAAATAGTAAAGGCCGAATAGCAACATCACGAGAGGTACAAGCAGCAGCGGAAGCGTTTGGACAGAAAACTGGCATAGATGTACACTTTTCTGGAATGCCATTTATCAGAACAAACTTCATTTCAAAGGTTTCAAAAGAAATGACTATGTTTCTTGGACTGGCATTTTTGGTCACTATCGGTATTTTATATCTGTTTTTGCGTTCATTTAAAGTAGTGTTAATTACCGCACTTTTAGTTATTATTTCAGTCGTATGGTCAGTAGGATATATTGTAATATTGGGCTATAAAATTACTATTTTAACGGGTCTCATTCCGCCATTAATTATTGTTATTGGCATTCCAAATACCATTTTTATTGTCAACAAATTTCAAGAAGAGTTTCTGAAACACAGCGATAAAATGCGGGCATTGGCAGTTACAATTGAAAAAATTGGTAAAACCACTTTTCTTGCCAATGTTACAACTTCAATTGGTTTTTTTGTATTTTACTTTACAGGAAGCCCTCTTTTACTTGAATTTGGTTTAGTAGCTGCCATTTGTATTATGTCCACTTGGGCAATTTCATTGATACTTGTTCCTACACTTTTGAGTTATTCTGCTTCGCCAAGTGCTAAAAATGTAAGGCATTTGGACAACAAAAATATAACCCATTTTTTGAGGTTTGTCAATCGCATTGTTCATACTAAACGTACAATTTTGTATTGGTCTATCGGGGCCTTATTGATTATTTTTACGATTGGTATGACTCGCCTAAAAGCCATTGGATACATAGTAGATGATTTGCCAAAAAAAGACCCAATTTATGCTGATTTAAAATTTATTGAAAAGCATTTTCATGGTATTGTTCCTTTTGAAGTGGTGATTGATACTAAACGTGAGAATGGTGTGCTTAATCCACAGATTTTGAATAAAATCAAGGTCATGCAACGTGAATTTGCAAAATATAAAGATTTTACTAATCCGATTTCATTGGTTGAAGCAATCAAATTAGTTTATCAGGGTTATCGTGGTGGTGACCCCAAATATTTTCAATTACCTGGAGCTTTAGAACTACAAAAGTTGGCAGAATATGGTGGGACGGTGAAGGGAAAGGAAAGTCTTGCTGCCCCATTTATTGATAGTACTAAACGATTTACGAGGGTAAGTTTTCAGTGTGGCGACGCTGGAACTGTACGTATCAGGCAGTTGGTTGAAATCTTACAACCCAAAATTGATACAATCTTTAATTACGATAAAGAAGCTAAAGTTTGGTTACCAAAAGAAGAACAAATTGATGCCAAAATAACCGGGAATGGTGTAGTTTTTATGAAAGGAAACGACTATTTACTACAAAATTTAGTTGAAAGTACACTTTGGGCTATTTTGTTGGTAAGTATCGTGATGGCAACTCAGTTTTTTGATTTTAGAATGATTTTGATTTCGACCATTCCAAGTATTATTCCTTTAATTATCACGGCGGGCGTGATGGGATATTTTGGTATTCCTCTGAAACCTACTACAACATTAGTATTTAGTATTGCCTTCGGAATTTCGTCGGATGGTACCATTTACTTCTTAACAAAGTATAAAGATGAAATGAAAAATCATAACAAAACTGTATCTCAAGCCATCACCGAAACTATTATGTACACCGGTATAAGTATGTTTTATACGGCCATTATTTTGTTTTTTGGATTTGGCATTTTTGCTGCATCAAACTTTAAAGGAACTGTCTATCTTGGTACTTTAGTTTCGATTACCTTATTAATGGGAATGATTTCAAACCTAATACTTTTACCAGCATTTATTATGACTTTAGATAAAAAAAGAAGTAAATAAATAGCAAAAAAACATTAAACTTTTGCACAAAAGAGGCTGTTCTGTAAAAGAAGAGTCTCTTTCATTTTTTACAGAAAAAAGTTGATAATCAAGCTACACGAAGTATTTTTGAAAATATTACTTAAAAACAGCATTTAAATGATAAATTTTCATTGTGAAGAAATAGAATTCAAAGTAAAGCATCCAACTAAAATAAAACGTTGGCTTAAAGAAACCATTATTGCCGAAGGATTTGAACTTGCCGAAATCAATTATATATTTAGTTCAGACGAATATATTCATAAAATAAACCTCAAATATCTCGACCATGATACTTTGACAGATATCATAACTTTTGATAATTCGGAGATAGAGAATCTTATTGAAGGTGATATTTTCGTTAGTATTGACCGAGTAAATGACAATGCAAAAGATTTCAATAGCCCATTTGAGCAAGAATTGCGGCGTGTACTGGTACACGGCGTTTTACATCTTTGTGGCTATTTTGATAAATCTGTAGAGGATGAAAAACTGATGCGAATGAAAGAAGAATTTTATTTAAATCTCTGGTAAAAAGCATGATTGTCTAGTGATGAAATAAGTAATTACACAAACGGCTTATTAAATGGAAAGTAAGAATAAAAAATCTAAGATATGTTTATTTGAGTAAAACCATACATTTGCGACCTGATAATTTCAAATCGACTTACTAGGTTTAATAATTAAAATTGACTGTGTTTTGATTAAAAATTTCATTTTATGAGTACTTGGGCAAAATTAGTTTAGATTAAAATCTGAAAAATTGATTGTTACATTTTTGCCTAAATTTGCTAAAAACCGATTAACAGCATAGAAAAGAGA
>NZ_JAYWCU010000199.1:0-5527 GCF_043780375.1 Emticicia sp.
TTGTCTTTCTCAATCAAAAAGCGGCCAATTCACACCCAGAAAGAAAGTTCGCTGCAAACCTGGGTAAGTTGAACTTACATAATAGCCACTGCTTGGAAATCCTTGATTTACATGAGCAAATTTAAAGAAAAGTCTTACTTTATTTATCTTCAAATCGGCAAAAACATCAGCTACTGGCGTTCCCCAAACAGCTTGATTATCTTGTAAATAAAACTGTCGTGTGAGCGGCATATAATTATCGGCTTTGTAGGCAGAGCGATAATAAATTTCTACGCCAGTATTGATATGAAGCACTTTTGCATAAATAAATTCATAAGATATTTTGGTGTTATTTGCCAGTTTTGGCATACGAATTAAATTTGGTTCTGAATTGGCAATGACATATAACTGATTCACTATCAATAATCTACGCCAGCGATATTCTGCACCAAGAGCCACTTTGAAGATACTGATGGGCAGCGAAGTTTGGGAAACTTGGGCTTTTTGGTTGTAATAAATATAGTTTTTAACCAATGAATAATTTACGCTCGGAGAAAGCAAAAAACGTCCACTTTTAAGATTTGTGGAAGCAAAAAGGTTATTTGAAAAAGTATTTTTCAGTCCTTTATTCCAGTTATAAGCCGCACTTAAAAAGCGTTCGTCTAAAATAGTTGCTGGCACAGATAGTTGAGAAAAACTCGCTTTTATTCTTGGACTTATATATTCGGCTTGCAACCTAAAATTGCCATTTGAGCCAATTTCTGCCTCTGCATAAGCTCTTCGCACACTATCAGGAAAAAAGTAATTTGCCCAACCGCCCACAAGCGTTTCAGATTTTAGTTTTTTGTCTAAATACGTTTCTCCCTTTGCTTGCAACCCATACAAACGTTGACGTAAATATAAACGATAAGCAAAACCTCGATAAATGCCCTTGATACCAAACTTATTCTCTAATAAACGATAGCGAAAGTTCATCGTAAGTGTATCAAGCGAATTGGCAGGGGTTGCTTGGTAATAAATCGCTCTTCCAGCCGAATCTGAACCAAAATTTACGTCCGTATAAAAATCCCTTCGTTTTTGATAATCAAAAATATGATAAACCTGAAAACCATTCGTAAGTTTATATTGGTGATAAACATGTAGCTCATTTCGCCAATCACGAGAAGTTGCTCCTGTAAGTTTTGAGAGAAAATCTCTGTAATTTCCTAAACTATCAGCATCGATAAATTTTGAAGTTACTTTCAAAGGCTTGATGCCACCTTGCTCGATTGGTGCATGATTGAAGTGATTATAAGTACTCAGAACAATATATTTCCCGTCTTTCGACTCATAATTGCTGTGCAACATAAAAGCCCAACTATCAATGAGGCGAGTTTCACGGGTTCGAGGAGCTCCATATTGCTGCGAAGAAGACAAGCGTCTGACTTCAACAGTAGTATTCAATCGAGGTTTTATATTTTGAGAATGCGTAAAATGCAACATACCCGTTCCCCCACCCGACTGCACATAATACATATTCGTATATGGCGATTTTGTATTATAATATTTTGTTTTTCGAGCATCAAAAGCATACCGTGAGTATGCATAATATCCTAATTGCTTGGCAATATCATCAGAGGATTCGTAAAATAGCGGTTTGATGGCAGTTCCTATATTACCTAAATCTTGGTAAAGAAGTCCACTACGAAGGTTAAAATCGAACAAATGAAAGCCATCAAGTGTTGTGTCTGGATTATAAAAAGTCTTACGATTATTCAGAATATCTTCTTCGAGGATATAACGAACGGTTTTTGTACTGTAAACTTGTTTGGTAGAATCATCAAGAATTTGGGCATAAGAGAAACCATAAACTATTGATAATAAGAATGTTACTAATATTTTTTTATGCTTCATTTGATTCTATACAAAGTCAAATTTGATGTAACAGATTATAGTCTATTAACAAAAAAAACTGTTATACTAAAAATACCTTTAAATAATAACGCAATTTACGGCAAAACTTTGAAAGGGGATGAAGAAAGCATGGTTAATTGTTGTTAAGAAGTCGATAGACCACTGTTTACAGACAACAATAGAATTCAGTTTTTGGTAAACATCTATATTTTTTTAGGTAATTACCCAACCTAAAAACAAACCTCCGAAAATAATCAAATAAGTAGAAACAAGGCGAGTTTGAAGTAAAATCAAGGTAAATATAACAGTCAGAATAGAAACTAAATCGCTTGACATTGGTTGAAACAAAGAAAAAGCCGCAGCGGCAGTCAAGCCTGTACTCGCAGCATTGATACCTTCAAGCGATGCCCGAATACCTCGGTATTTTTTTAGTTCATTCCAAAAACGAATCACAAAAAATATCAGAAATATTCCTGGAAGAAAAATACCACACGTAGCAACTAAGCTACCCAAAATTTCGCCACTGGTTCCCCATTCACGCATTGATAATGCTCCTACAAATGCAGAAATTGAGAAAACTGGTCCGGGGGCAACTTCCACAATTGCCAGTCCTGACAAAAACTCGTCGGCCGAAAGGTAATGCTTAAACTCTACAAATTCGTTATAAAGCAATGGCTTCAAGATATGACCTCCGCCAAAAGCTAAACTGCCATTCCTATAAAAATTTTCAAAAAGTCGGATAGGCAAATTGTGCGTAATTGCTCCTAAAGCTGCTGAAAATATCAAGACTCCTATCCAAAGAAAAAAGTTCCCCCATTCAATTTTAATGGGTTGTTTTTGCATTTTTTCTTGTTGTCCAAACTTTAATGATGTGGCCAAACCCCCTAATAAAATCCAGATGGGTGTAATATAGGGCGAACGAAATAAATATGCAGCAACGGCAGCCAAAAGCATTAAAACAATGCTTGTTTTAGTCTTAATAACCATCATCCCGATAGAATATGCAGCAAAAATAATAAATGCAACACCCATCGGTTTGATAAAACGAGTAAGATTTATAAGTTGGTCTTTTTCAATATAAGTTACTCCAAGAGCAGCCAGTGTCATAAACAAAGTGCCTGGTAAAATCCAAACTAAAAGGGTAAGATAAGCCAACCTTGACCCCCCCAAACGAAAGCCAATAGCTGTAATAGTTTGGGTTGATGTTGGGCCAGGCAAAACTTGACAAAGAGCTTGGAGTTCAAGAATTTCGGCTTCGGTAATGTAGTTATGTTTTTTTACGAGCCTGTCCAAAAACATCGTCAGATGTACTTGCGGCCCACCAAAACAAGTGAGAGCAAGTATCAGCACGTCTTTCAAGAAAATGATATAACGAATCTGACGAGTTTTACTCATGTTTAGCTGTCGGCTATCAGTAATCGGCTGACAGCTTGATTTTACTTTTGAAAATTTGTTATTTATCCTAATGTCAATTGCCTAAACCAGCAGCCGAAGCCTATTTCTTAAAACCTAATTCTCTCAATCGCTCTGCCAAAAACTCACCAGCAGTCATGTTTTCGTAGCGACGTGGATTTTCTGCATCAATGCAACTTGTCAAACATGTCAAATCCATATCGCCACGTGGGTGCATGAAAAACGGAATCGAGAATCGAGAGTTTTTCATTTTCTCACGAGGTGGATTTACCACTCGATGAATTGTTGATTTTAATTTATGATTAGTCAGACGGTCGAGCATATCACCAACATTGATAATGATTTGGTCGGGCAATGCCGTTACTGCAATCCATTTACCATCCAAACGTAAAACTTCTAAACCTTCGGCAGATGCTCCCATCAAAAGTGTAATCAAATTAATATCGCCATGAGCCGCTGCACGCACTGCTCCTTCTGGCAAAGCATCTGGATTTAAAATTGGGAAATAATGCAAAGCACGCAAAATACTATCGCCATTGCGTACTTTTTCCTCAAAGAAGTCTTCGGGAAGCTCCAAATATAAAGCAATTGCACATAATAAAGTCTTTCCTGTACTCTCAAAAGTTTTATAAACTTCGGTTGTAAATTGCTCAAATTCGGGAATTTCAGCAGGAAAAATATTAGGCGGCATATCGCCTTCAATTATTGGCTGTCCTACATGGTAAAATTCTTTTAAGTCTGGTTTTGTAAAACCTTTAGCCGTTTCTTTACCTTTACCAATATAGCCTCGTTGCCCCAAAAGTTCGGTAAATTCATACTTTGTTTTTAGCTCATCGGGTTGATAAAAGAATTTCTTTACGGCTTCGTATAGTTTTTCACGCAATTCGTCAGAAAGTCCGTGGTTTTTTATTGCCACAAAACCTATGGTATTGAAGGCATTACCAAGTTCTTGAACGAATTTATTTTTAAGAGCTAAATCGCCAGAAGTAAAGTCCGCCAAATCAAGCGACGGAATTGAATCAAGAAGTGTTTGTTCCATAAGATGAAGATTTTTGGCAAAATTAAGAATTTTGATTCGAGATTCGAGATATGAGATGAAAGATTTTTCTTTCTCAAATACCGTATCACCAATCTCCTATCCAATTATAACTCAACTAAAGCACTCTTAATTAAGCTACTATTTTTCGATTTTAGCTTAAAAACCTCTCCTTTTGATTGATTAACTGCTGCTTCATAAAGTTCGGTTTTATCTTTACTTTTCACTTCAAGAATAACAAAAAACTGACCTTTTGCGATTGTATTTGTTTTCACTACAAAATTATCGTGGGGTGTTTCTTGTTCAAAATTCGGAGTTTTTGTCTTCGCTTTTGCAGTCCAAGTAGCTAAAATTTCAGCCTTAAAATCTGACATATCAAAATGTCCTTCACGTGCTTCTTCTTCATCGGCTGGCATGGCGGCAATTTTAGTAGGAATAAAAAGGTTTTCAACAAAATTATGAGCCGAATCTTCTACCCAAATAGCCACAATTGGGAGTTGGGTTTCGTTGGCTTTTTGTATCATTATACTTAATGGCGTTCCTTCAATATCTTTATTAGTTTTAATTTCAGTAAAAGTCAATTGTTCTGGTCTTGGGGGTCTTGCTGGTGCAAAAACCTTTCCTGCTTCAGCAACTGGTTCTAACAATTCGGTCACTCCTCCAGCTAAAATTACTAAAAAAGCAAGTCCTGCAATAACAAATTCTTTTTGATATTTACCACTTTTACGCTCTTTTGAATAACCTGTAATCGACGACCAATTGTTTATGATATGAAAAATGGCAAAGCCGACAAAGATTAATCCAAAAATTGTATGTGTGATTTCGACGGCGTGGGCTTTTTGCTTTATAAACAATAAAATACCCGTAATTGATAATGCTAAAAATGCGAACGCAACTGAAAGACTTATAATATTTTTCTTTTTCATTGAAATTTTTTAGATGTTTTTTTCTTAAAGATAGTATATTTTTGATGAATTTGGAAATACCCCTTACTTTGCTTCAACTAATGTAAATAGTCAAAAAAAGCAATTAATATTTCTTTTCGATTATCAAAATCGGTCTTATAAACGACTTTTCCTATGGCATTGCACGTTGATTGCATAAAAAAGTATAACAAAATAGATTGAAAAAGTACAATTTTGAAATATTTTCGTTAAATCAAACTATTTCAAATGTCTAAAAAATAGGTTTTAGTGAATATTGAGC
>NZ_JAYWCU010000200.1:0-4111 GCF_043780375.1 Emticicia sp.
ACACAACAAAAAACGCCACCGCAATCGTGTGCAGTGGCGTTTAAAATAAACCCTAACCCATAAAAATCAATATATTTAAAATCACTGATATTGCATTATTTTAATAATTATTGCAATTTCTGTATTGATTATGTACTTTTTATTTTTGTGCTTTTTCAAGCGTCTTTACTTTCTCTTGCAATGCCTCAATTTTCTTGTTGGCATCAATCATGTAGAGTGTTAGCTCTTCCAATTTCTCCATTAGTTTGGCACTTGTTTCCATTACATCCATACCATTCTTTGCCATTTCTTCGGCCGAAGGCACATTTGGCAAATGTTGGTGATGAGTAATAAATTTTTCTACTTCATGTAATGGCATCAATTGATATCCTTTTTGGAAAACATAGTCAGCCCAACGGTCAGAATTGGCAATAGCTACTCTTACTCTTTCAGTCAAGATTCCACCTTTTACAAAAAGTTGGAAACCATCAGGAAACGAATTGATACCTGTACCAATCACTACTTTTCCGTTATTAGTATTCTGAACTCTGCCATCAACAATATTCCAACCAACGGGAGTGCTTGTTCCGCCTCCACCACCTACAGCATCATTTACCAAAATTACGTTTCCATTGTCATCTACCGAAAGCACTTTTCCATAGCTATTGCCAGGTGTTGCTGAGGCTTTTAGTTTGGTGAGCTGTAAACCACTTTTACCTTCTTCGTTACTGATGATTGAAATTCCATGACTACTGGTGTTAAAAACTCCGCCAGTCGTATTGGCTTTCCAGAGTTCGGAGATTACTACTGGAGTTCCTGCTGAAGGGGTATTTACTAATATTACATTTCCATCAGCATCAACCGAAAGAACCTTTTGAGTAGTAACGGTTGGCGTATTGTTGCTACTAAGTTTCGACAACACAAACCCATTATTGATATAAACCGTGCCAGTATTACTATTGCCAATATTGCTACCACTGATGCTCCAAGGTGAAGTAGTGGGTGGCAGAACGGTTCCCGGGCCGCCAGTTCCAATCGAGTCTTTTACTAAAATTACGTTTCCGTTGTCATCCACCGAAAGTACTTTTCCAGAAGATTTTGAGGCTGGAGATGATAATTTTAATTGGCTCAATACAAAACCACCGTTCGCTTCCAAATTACCAGATTCAATAATAAGTCCGTTTTTTGATGCTAAACCATTATTTATATAAACTTTACCAGAATTTGAATTTGTTACATTATTTCCACTTACTATCCAAGGTGATGTTATTGTTTGTGTACTTATTACGTTTCCTAAAATTACGTTACCAGTATTATCAACTGTCAAGAACTTTTGAGTGTTAACCGAAGTACTGGTTTCACTGGTGATTTGTGGTAACGTAAGTCCATTATTAATTTGAACTCGACCAACATTACTATTAGAGATGGTGTTTCCTGAAATAGTCCAAGGTAAAGGACTTGGGGTTACAGGAATTGTTCCAACAGAATCTCTAACCAAAATTAGGTTTCCCGACTCATCAACTGTTAGTACTTTTCCATTAGGTCTTCCAGCAGGAGCGGTTGATTTTAGTTGATTTAATATGATACCACTTTTGTTAGGTTCAGCTGCATTAATTTCTAAACTTTTGGCTAATAAACTATTCTTAATAGATACAATACCTAAATTTGAGTTAGTTATGTTATTGCCATTGATAGTCCAAGGTGAAGGACTTACAGGAATAGGATTAACAGCTATTGCGATAGAGTCTTTTACCAATATAACATTTCCATTGTCATCAACTGTTAGTACTTTTCCATTGGATTTTCCAGCAGGATTAGACGATTTTAACTGTGAAAACTGCAAACCACTTTTATTTTCGATAGCACTATTTACTTCTAAAATTCCTGACTCTAAGTGAATGCCCTTTTTCGCCCAAATTCCATTATTTATATGTACCGTACCGACATTTGCATTGCTAATATTATCACCAGTTGAAGTCCATTGAGAAGTAACACCGCTACCAACTGAACTATTTGCTAAAATGACATTACCTGCATTATCAACTGTCAAGAATTTTTGAGCAGTTATGGTAGTAGGATTTTCACTGCTAAGTTTCGATAAAATCAAGCCATTATTGATATAAACTGTGCCTATATTGCTATTTGCAATGTTATTTCCACTGATATTCCACGGCGAAGGATTACTTACAAGAATCGGATTACCTTTATCATTTCCGACCGAATCTCTCACTAAAATCAAATTTCCTGAATCATCTACTGTTAGCACTTTCCCATAAGAATTAAATGCTTTGTTAGATGCCTTGATATTACTAAGTTGAACGGTTCCGTTAAGTATAATTTTACCACCAACATTATTAGATATATTGTTGTCGTTTAGCGACCAATAGTTTGGAGCCGATGCTCCTACCGAATCTTTTGCAAGTACGATAAGTCCGTTGTCATCAACGGTTAGCACTTTTGAGTTTGACTTGATGGCGGGAGAATTTGGACGCAAATTTTTTAGACGGATATTGCTTAAAATGACATCTCCTATATTGCTGTTTTCAATCGAAGTTCCCCTTAATGCCCAATAGCTTGGAGGAATAGTAAGTGGTACTCCCGAGCCAATTCCAACCGAATCTCGAACTAATATTACTCTTCCTTTATCATCTACCGATAATACTTTTTGTGTAGGTCGGCCTGCGGGTGAGTTATTGGTTAATTGCTTAAATTCCAATCCACTAAGGTTAATTACTTTACTATCAATCGACAAAGCACTTTCGGGCTGTTTGGTGTTGATACCGACATAGCCTTTTTCAAAATTACCAAAAATAAGTGGTATTGTCGAAAAACCATTTTCAATATAAAGTGTATTACTCCCAGTTTCGTTTATACCAGCTTTATTGCCAAGAAAAATATTTCCATCGCCCAGTGCTCTTTGTCCAGCTTGCGTACCAAAAGCGATATTCTGAGAACCCGTTACATTACTGTATAACGAATTAGAGCCAAGAGCTATGTTATCGCTACCAGTTTTACTACTTGGCAATGACTGATAACCGACGGCAATATTGTTTATACCTAAATTTGCCTCATGCAGGGCATAAGCACCAAGAGCAACTGAGTTGAAACCGTGGCTACGGTAACCCGCTCGATAACCAAAATAAGTATTACCGAAACGATAATCAATTAAGCCCGAACGATAATTATTTACTTTGAAAACCAACGAAGTTGTATCTAATGTACCGATAAAATTTTCGCTCGAGTTTAAACCACTATTTCCGTTGGTATTCCAAGTATTTTCGTAGGTAGATCCTGCTGCCAAAGTGGCGGATGTTGTAGTAATTGCCGCACCATCAGCACTTCTCGCATACAAGCCTTTCCAACTTGCACCATCGAAAAAGTAGAAACCTGAAAAGAAATCGGTTTGATAGACCATCAAGCCATTGGCTGGAGATTTAATATTTCCACGTTGAGCTAAGGTCATTCGAGGTATCAAAAGTCCTTTTGAATTGGAGGTAAGATCCAATATTGCTGAAATATCGGGTTTGGTTGTTCCGATACCTACATTTTCAGACCCTGCTGTTTGTGCCACTGAAGTTAAGGCACTCAAAATCAGCAACATGAATCCTCCGACTCTAAGACGGAGACTCTTGAAAGGTAAAATCATTCCTGACATTTTGTAAGAGTTAATGATAAGCTAACTTATTTTTTGGTGAAGTGGCTAATTACAACCATCTGTAAAAAAATATTATCAAATAGTATGCCAAAAATTTTGAATATAAAGTAATTATATAATTTGCGAATTGCTTGACATTGTTATAAAAAAACAAAATTGGCTGTTAATCGAATATTTTTAATGCTTATAAGCTAAATAATAAACCGCAAATGAATATTTGTTAATCAATAATCACAAATTTCTGATAGATAATAATAATTCATGTGGTTGAAAAGTAAAATATTAAAATTTACCAATAGAATAATCTTAATGTGTTACAAAATAATAATATACAAACAATTATCAAAATAATCATATTTTAGAAGATTATTTTGATAAAATGCCATTTGACAAAACAATATTAGTAATGAATAATAACTAAAGTTTGGGAGAAATAAAGAAAACTAATTACTTTTGTGCCTATAGGGTTTTACGTTG
>NZ_JAYWCU010000201.1:0-5939 GCF_043780375.1 Emticicia sp.
AGGTGAGTATAAATTGTAAGATTCTTAACAAATTTGCTCAACTTGGATTACCTGAATCACAGAAAATTATCACTTAATTCAACCGTTGCAACAAAGTCAATTGAAGGCGGGATTGTAGTATTTACTCCCTATTTACCCTATTTTTTAATCAAGAAAACAAATTTTAAAATGAAAATAATCCTCCTATTTATCGGTGAACACGTGATGGTTAACGGAAGTTTTGTGTTGAAAAATGGAAAAACAGTTTCTGATATTTTTCCTGAGCAAGCGGTGTATGGGAAGTTTAAAAAGTAATTAAGCCCTTCAGTATTTTCACTATTTTTACATACAAAATCAATTTTAATAATGAAAAGAAGAACCTTTATTGAATTAAGCACTCAAGGAATAGCTGGTCTCGGGATTATTCCATTGATATCCTCTTCGTGTGCTGAAAAAAATGATACCAAAACGGTTAATGGTGCTTGTTGTCTGGATTGCCCAGACTCATGTAGTTGGCAAGTAACTGTTTCAAAAGATAAAGTGACTGAATTTAAAGCCAATAACGATAACCCTTACACCGCTGGGAAACTCTGCAATAAAATGGCGGATTATCCAACAAGTGTCACTTTTAATCCTAAAAGATTACTTAATCCTTTAAAAAGAGCAGGTAAAAAAGGAGAAGGTAAATTTAAAGAAATAACTTGGGATAAAGCCATTTCTGAAATTAGTGCAAAATTAAAAACGATTATAAAAGAAAAAGGTGGTGAGGCAATCATGCCATTCAGTTATGGTGGAAATGAAGGTAAAGTTCAAGGCAATGCTGGCGACAATTTCTTTGCTCATATTGGTGCTACAGAATTGGAAAGAACTATTTGTGGCGATGCAATTGTAGCGGGGATTATGGCTACAAATGGGCAAACAATGGGAGTGCTTCCTGAAGACATTATTCATAGCCAATATATCATTTTGTGGGGTACAAATACCGTTCATTCAAACCAACATTTGTGGCCATTTATACAAAAAGCCAAAGCAAAAGGTGCAATTGTGGTCGTTATTGACCCATTTCAGTCGCAAACGGCGTTTTTAGCCGATTGGCATATTCAACCTTTGCCAGGCACTGATACGGCTTTGGCTTTGGGACTTATCCATATTATTTTAAAAGAAAAACTTCAAGACCAAGATTATATTGAAAAATATACAGCAGGTATTGAAGAATTAACCAAGCACATAGAAACGTATTCTCCTAAAACCGTTGCTGAAATAACAGGCTTAGACGAAACAACTATCTTAAAATTAGCCCATGAATATGCCAAAGGAAAACCTTCCCTAATAAGAGTTTTGATTGGTTTGGAACATCAAACAAATGGTGCAAGTGCTGCAAGAGTCATAGCTATGTTACCAGCCTTAACAGGAGCATGGAGGCAATTAGGCGGTGGACTAATGAACATGACTTACGAACTCTTTGGCAATGCCTTTAATAACAAAATCCTTGATATTCCCGAAGCATTAAAAAATAAAAAAACAAGGAAAATAAATATGGTTCAATTGGGTAAAGCATTGACTGCCAGTGACTTAAATCCAGAAATTCAAGCATTAATCGTTTTTAATTCCAATCCAGCAGTAACGATGCCCAATCAAAATTTAGTGGTAAAGGGTTTGCAAAGGAAGGATTTATTAACTATTGTATTGGACCATTTTATAACAGATTCGGCTCGTTATGCTGATTATGTATTCCCAGCCACGACGGCTTTAGAAAATTGGGATATTTTAGCTTCTTACGGCACACCTTACCTAAATATCAACGAACCTGCCATTAAGCCTTTGGGTCAAGCTAAAACCAATACCGAGTTCTTTCGATTACTTTCTAAAGAAATGGGTTTTAATGAGAATTATTTATATCATTCTGATTTGGATATAGTGAAAGGTTTATTAGATAGCGACAAACCATATTTAAGAGGAATCTCTTTTGAGTCGCTTAGAAAAACAGGGTGGGCAAAAATGAATATACCTGAAAAATGGATGCCCCACGCAGAAGGTAATTTTGGTAAAAAAGATGGAAAATGCCTGTTTTACAATCCAGAAATAACCCCAGCTTTACCAGATTATATCCCTTTTGCGTATTCAGAGAAGGAGCGAACACAATTCCCGCTGCATTTATTGACGATAAAGTCAACCAAAAACTTTTTGAATAGTACACGTGCCAATCACGAAATGCACATTCAAAAAGAAGGAAAACCTTTTTTAGATATGAACGAAGAAGATGCCAAAGCAAGAAACTTAGTAACAGGAGACGACATCAAAGTATTCAACCAAAGAGGCGAAGTTTATTTAAACGTTCGTATCAAAAACAAAGTGAGAAAAGGCGTAGTCTGTATGCCTCAGGGTTTTTGGTCTTCTTTAATGAAGGTAGGTTCATCAGCCAACGCCCTCACACACGATGTACTCACAGATATGGGGGGAAGTGCTGCATTGCAAGAGGCGAGGGTCGAAGTTATGAAAGTTTGATTGGTTTTCCAAGGTGGCTTGTGGTACGCAAGACACATTTTGTAGTGTTCTGTGAGCCACAGACTAAATAACCCAAATGCAGGCTTTGCGTCATGCGAAGCCTGCATTAAAAAAAACGAAGAGGCTGAAAATCCAAATTCAACATCGAAAACCTCCTCAGTATTTTTCTATTTTTTAGTCAATAAAACAAATTTTAAAAATAAAATGACAACAATCACAAACCCCAGAATAGAAACGCTCGACCTATTAAAAGGCTTAGTGATTGTAATCATGGCAATTGACCATGTGAGGGATTATTTTCATAATTCATCATACCTTTTTGACCCAACCGACCCGACACTCACAACTATTCCACTTTTTTTGACAAGGTTTATCACTAACTTTTGTGCCCCTGCATTTAGTTTTTTAGCGGGACTTTCAGCTTTTATAGTTGGCAGAAGAAAAATACCTGCAGAGTTATCCAGTTTCTTGCTCAAACGTGGACTTTGGTTAGTTTTTGTAGAACTGGTAATTATGAGTTTTGGCTGGTGCTTTGATATTACTTTTAAATCTGTTCATTTTTCAGTGGTATGGTCGTTAGGAATAAGCATGATTTTTTTAGCCGGACTTATACATCTTCCTAAAAAAGTTATCCTCATTTTTAGTTGCACATTGATTTTTGGGCATAATTTGCTTGATAATATTCACTTTGACAATAGTATTTTATGGGCATTTTTACACGAACGTAAACCATTTTTGACAACACCAGACCATATTTTCAGAGTCGGCTATTCAATAATACCGTGGGTTGCTGTCATGTCGTTGGGTTATTACTTTGGTTCATTTTATAACAAGACTTACGACCCTTTAAAACGTAAGAAACTATTTAACATCATTGGCATTGCGGCAATCGTATTTTTTGTAGTGCTACGAAGTATAAATGTTTATGGAAATAAATTACCGTGGGAAGATTACGGAAATTTGAAGCAATCCCTATTTTCATTTTTAAATCTCAGCAAATACCCTCCTTCGCTTTCCTTTTTATTGGTAACATTGGGCGGTGCTTTACTGTTTTTGGCTAATTCGGAAAAACTAAAAGGCAAAGTCGTCAACTTCTTTTGTGTATTTGGCAGAGTGCCATTTTTCTTTTACATCATACATATTTATCTTATTCATTTGTTGGCACTTATCACTGCCGAGTTTACAGGTTTTGGTTGGCAAAAAATGATTTTGCCTGCCTTACCATTTAGAGTAGAAGCATTAAAAGGTTTTGGCTTCAATCTTTTTATCGTTTATCTGATTTGGATTTTAGTTATTGCTGTGCTTTATCCATTGTGCAAAAAATTTGATAGCTACAAACAAGCCCATAAAGAAAAGTGGTGGTTGAGTTATTTGTAATAAAATCATTAATTCAAAAAAATACTTATGAATACTAACTCGATTATTAAAATTCGTGATGCCAGGCTTCCCAATGATATTGATTTTATCAAAAAATTGTGGACAGATTATTTAACTTGGGGAAACGATAAAATGCAAATGCTTTATGGTGTACATCCACACAATCCAACAGAAGCAGTTAAAGACGATATTAAAAAAATCGACAAATTTCTACCACCAAACGGACGGCTTATCATGGCATTTGTTGATGAAAAAGCCTGCGGAATAGGATGCCTAAAAAGTATCAATGAAGAAATTGGCGAAATCAAACGAATGTATCTTGATCCATCTTTCAGGCAAATTGGAGCGGGAAGAGCTATTCTCCAAGCACTATTAAATGCTGCAAAAGAAACCGGTTACAAAAAAGTGCGATTGGATAGCCCCAAATTTATGGAAGCGGCTCATACTCTTTACCGAAGTGTTGGTTTTAAAGACATTGAACCTTATCCAGAAATGGAAATTCCACAGGAGTTTAAAGACTATTTATTGTTTATGGAAATAGATTTATCGTAATACTTTATGCAAAAAAATTGATAGCTATAAATAAGCCCACGAAAAAAAAAGTGGTTGAGTTATTTGTGAAATGTAGTTTTACCCCCTCAGTATTTTCTCTATTTTCTAATCAATTAAACAGTTTTTAAAATGAAAATTAAGCATTCTTTCCTATTCACGCTTCTTTTGGTTGTTTTTAAATCAAAAAGCATATATGCTCAGGGCTTTCCGAAGGTAAAAGAAAGCACTGTACCTTCTACTATTTTAAAAAAAGATGTAAAACTCATTGTGCGTCTGCCTGAGAGTTATGAAACGTCTAAAAAAACATATCCAGTCTTGTATTTTTTAAACGGAATGGATAAAACAGTGGAGGAAGTATCCACTATGTCCCAGAAACTACAGGGCGATAAAAACACGTCCGAAATGATTGTAGTGGGTATTGACATTAAAGATGAAAATATAGATAGAATGCCCGACAAAGCACATTCTGATAAAATATTATCCTATTTTGAAAAAGAATTGATACCTGCTATCACTAAAAAATACCGTGTAAATGGGCAAAAGATATTGTATGGCAAATCGCTATCGGGCTCATTGACGTTGTATGCTTTTCTGAATAAACCGACATTATTCAATGGCTACATCGCTGCCAGTAAACAATGGTATGAAAAAAACAACGATTATTTCACGGCTTTAGCTAAAAAATCATTGCAAAATCCCGAAAACTTTAAAAGTAGAAAAATCTTTTTAGCTACTTTAAATGGGGCTTATAACAATAATAATATACCTGAAGTGGACAATCAAATGACGGCTTTTTCAAAATTACTGATGTCCAAATCAGGCAATAAAATTTCAGCTAAATACCAAGCTTTCGACGATTGGGGCATAGAGCCGCAGCCAAGTTTTAATAATGGATTGTTGTTTGTATCCCCAAAACCCAAAACCGCTTCGCTGACTATGACGCAAAACACCAATGGAAAATGGGTGATTATGGACAGTAAAAAAACAACCCTTTACGAAGTATTTCCTTACGATAATGGACCCGATTCACCCTCCGAGGGTTTGATAAGAGTTGTAAAAAATGGTAAAATCGGTTATGCTGATGCCAAGACTTATACTATTGTCATTACCCCTCAGTTCGACTGTGCTTTCCCTTTCGAAAATGGCAAAGCGAAGGTCAGTAATCAGTGTAAAACCATTAAAGATGGTGAGCACAGCATTTGGACAAGTGATGCATGGCAATATGTGGATAAGAAGGGGAAATTTTAAAACTGCATATATCTTTGAAACTTGTTGCCCTCCTGCCACGCTCCACTCGCAATGACTTTTTGCAAGGACAACAACTTGTGCAGACTCGTACTAAAGAGAAAATTGAAGCCAGTATTACAAAATTCGACGATGCCATCAAACTCGACCCTGTATTTGCCGATGCTTATGCCAATAAAGCAGTTGCCTATTTTTTGATGGGTGAAGACCAACTAATGGACGTAGAAACTTCCTATAAGATGGCAGAAAAAAATGCCCTAACTGCCATCAGAATTGATACC
>NZ_JAYWCU010000202.1:0-13878 GCF_043780375.1 Emticicia sp.
AATATTAAATCATGCGGTTTAAGATTAGGATAGTTTGATGCTGTTTTGATTGTAAAAAGCAAAAAAATACCTGAAATTCTACCCAAAACAAATATTATAGCTGATGAGCAAATTAAAATAAGAATAATTAAATTACGTTTTTTCATCCGAAAGCTATGTTTATCAAAATTAAAGCCCCAAATCTTCTACAATTTGAAGATTTTTAGTGTTTTTTCTTGTTCTAAATGCAATTTCTGGTTTATAACCTTCGGTATTCTTGGCATAATATCCTGTTCCGTCATAAAAACGTTTTCTTGGATTTTCTCTACAGGTCACAGAGCAAGCTCCTTGCATTTCATCTCCGCATTTTTCACAAATCGGAATATGTTCATTACAGTCAGGATTGGCACAATTGACCATTCTATCACTATTAGTTCCACAAATATGGCATTTTGATATAATAACTGGGTTTATTTTATTCACCTCGGCCGTTAAACGATTATCAAAAACATAACATTTTCCGTCAAAGTCTTCCCCACCTTCTTCCAAACCATATTTAATTATGCCACCGTGTAACTGATAAACATCAGTAAAACCTTGAGAAAGCAAATAAGCACTTGCTTTCTCACATTTGATACCACCTGTGCAATAAGTAATTATTTTTTTATTTCGCAAATGCTCAATTTCATTTACATGATCGGGCAAATCTCTGAGATTTTCCATGTCGAAAGTTATTGCACCCTTAAATCTTCCAACCGAATGTTCATAATTTGAACGCATATCTACCAACACAACATTAGGGTCATTTTTGAGTAATTGCTTAAATTCAGCAGGTTCAAGATGCGTTCCCGTTTGTTCCAATGGATTGACTGGTAGCTCAGAATGCACAATTTCCTTCTTGATTCTTACATACAATTTCGCAAAAGTATGTACATCACTTTTTTCAACCTTAAAATCAACACTAATAAATCTTGGGTCAGCTTTTATCCAAGCCATGTATTTTTCGCAATCTTCGGCGAGCCCAGAAACTGTTCCGTTTAGTCCTTCGGGAGCAACTATAATTCTTCCTAAAAGTTGATTATCTAAACAAAATTGATGGTGCAAGTCTCGGTATTCGACTACATTATTGATTGGTGAATAAATGTAGTATAACAAAACATTGTATTTTGCTATGTTGCCGGTTTTCTCTTCTATTTTCATTGATTTTTCAAAATATCCAAATGTAAGTTGGATTTGAATTTGTGCAAAATTACGAATTATACTTAGTTTTTCAATGTTCTACAATCAAAATTGGAGGTTATAAAAAATTTATTCTACCTTTGAATTTTGAAGAACAAACCCTAAAATTAGAGAATGCACATTGCAATTACAGGAAATATTGGTGCTGGAAAAACAACTTTAGCTACAAAATTGGCTCAACATTATGGTTGGGAGGTACTTTATGAGGCCGTTGATGGAAATCCATATTTGCCGCCTTTTTATGATGACATGAAAAAATGGGCATTTCATTTACAAATCTATTTTCTAAACAGCCGTTTTGAGCAAGTTTTGAAAATAAAAAAGCTGACCGAAGAAAAAACAATTATTCAAGACAGGTCGATATATGAAGATGCGTATATTTTTGCACGCAATTTGTTCGACTCTGGAAAATTTAATGAAACGGACTATCGAACATATCAGGGGATGTTTAATACCATCACACAAGCTATTTCGCACCCCGATTTGATGATTTATTTACGAGCTGATTTACCCAAGCTTCAAAGACAAATAAAAAAACGTGGGCGTGACTTTGAGAAAAATATCGACCCAAGCTATTTAATCAGCTTGAATAAACTATACGAAGATTTTGCAAATTTATATACTCATGGAAAATTAATTATTATTGACGTAAATGATTTAGATTATGCTGAAAACGAAAATGATTTTAATCACATCGTTGATATTATTGACAAAAATATAAACATGGGAACACAATTGAAGATTCAAACACTTTGAAAAAGTGAATGGATTAATAACAAAATCATTTTCATATTACCCTTAACCTATTAACTTTTTATTCTTTACTGCCTTCCTTTGTTGCCAGTATGTTTTTATTTTTTCTAAATAAACATCATATATGTCGCTTTCAAACAGACGTGCATCGTTGGTTGCTTTATAAAGGAAATAAAGTCCAAACAACAAAAGAACGAAATCGGGCATCCAAACACCAATAATTACAGGCCAAATACCTTCTTTAGCATATTTATCGCCCAATTGCATCAAAATATACATCAAAATAAAGAAAGTGATCGACAACAAAACGGGCATTCCGAAGCCTCCTTTTTTGATGATAGAACCCAATGAAGAACCAATCAAAAACATAACAAAACATGCAAATGCCATCGTAAATTTGTGCCATTTTTCTACTTCAGCCTTAAAAACATCCCTTCTTTTACTAAGAAAAACATCATTATTAGTTGAAAACTGGTCTCTAAGGTTTTTTGCTTGAGAAATTGCCACTTCAAGAAACTCCATGTTTTTCATGTCTTTATCTAAAGGTTCAATTTTGGCATCAATCCATTTTCCAGCTAATATTTTCTTTAATTTTACAGAGTCTTTTTTTGAAGTATCAATTGGGTATTTTTTCAAATGAAAATTGTAAAATTGACCAATATTTTCAGCTTGATTTTTTTGAGAGATTACTAAGTCACGTCTAATTGAATCTATTTGAATGTTAAGTTGAGAAATATTTTTCATGTATTCATGGTACTTAAACTGAGATTCGTCGGTACGTTTCATACCAAAAGATTCTAATGAAAACACTATTTTATTTTGTTTGAAAGCATTTTTTACAAATTGAGTTTCGTTATAGCTTCCACCAGTATTACTTTTATAATCGACGTAATTTGTGCCATTGAAAAGCTCGAAAACTAAGTAATTATTGTCATACATGGTATACATTTTTCCTGAATCTGCCAAAGTCACATTTACATTGCCATCATTTGTATTATGGTTATAAATAGTAACCCCTTTCAAAGTTATTCCATCAGAAAATTTCTTTAAAACCTTAATTTTGTAGCCTGGAATCTCACGATAAAAAATACCTTCTTTCACATTTAGCGTAACTTTCGTGGTTTTAACATCATAAAGCAAGCTATAACCTTTTAAATTTGCCCAAGGATTGATGGTATTATTAAACCAAAGCGAAAATAAACTTACACCAAAAGCAAAAATAACTGCAGGTAAAAGTACACGAGAAATTGGAATTCCTGCAGATTTGATGGCTGTAAGTTCTGAATACTCGCCCAAATTGCCGAAACACATCAGAGATGCTAATAGCACCGAAAGTGGCAGAGATATAGGAACTGTGATGAAAGAAAAATACAAGAAGAGTTTTCCAAATACGTCTAAACCTAAGTCTTTTCCGACAAAATCGGCGAAATAGAGCATGATGAAACGCATCAAAAAAATAAAAACTACCACGCAGGTAGTTAATATAAATGGTCCTATAAAAGAACGTATGACTAACAAATCAATTTTTTTCATGCGAAGCCCAGCGATATATTGCCCAAAAGAATGAAACACAAAATTCCATTAGGAATTTCATTTTCGCAAGACCTTTAAGTTATTTTAACAATCAAGTCTTTTTCAACCTCCCACAATCTCTTTTAGTTTATCTACCATTCCATCCCAAATGTCTTCCAATTCGGTTTCATCGTGGTTATCAGAATTATCAGTTACCTTCAAAAAAGTAGCATTCGTAAGCTCACTCTGTTCTAATTTAAATTCTACATAGTTGCCTTTTTGATCATCTTTCAGAAAGTCAAACTTTACCAATTTATTCAATCGTTGTGAAGATAATCGAGCTGGATGACTTTCATCGTCCCAAAGAAAATCAAAATTTGAGTCATTCGTATATTTAACTTTTGTAGCAAACCATTGCTGTAAACCAGCTGGTGTGCTGAAATACGGATATAAAACCTTTGGCGATGCCCGGAATTCGTATTCACGAGAAAACTTGTATTTTTCCATAACACTAATAAATTTAGAAATGATAATTATCAGATTCGATTTAGTATGAATGAATCACTTTTCCAAGAATTACTATAAATATTTCTGAAATTATTGATTCTTAAAATAGATTTTTTGCAATGTAAGAAAACTTTGACTAATTTTGCAATATTATAATTAGAGCGAATAATATTCAACTTTAATTAATTACTGCGGGATAGCTCAGATGGTTAGAGCGTAGGATTCATAACCCTAAGGTCGGCGGTTCGATCCCGCTTCCCGCAACTACTAAAAAGCCTCAATTTGAGGCTTTTTGCGTTTTTGAAAACTAAACAAATTAATCCCAACGAAATTATCAGTGGGTTCTTCTTGGCAAAATATTTAATGCAAAATTTCAAAAATCAGCTTTTTCAAAATATCTACTTCATTTTCTTCACCCGTTTCAACGCCTTTTGATTTTAAATCTGAAATTTTCAAGAAATGAATTATATGGGTTAATTTCTGAAAAGAATAGTTTCGAGAAGCATTAAGATAATCTTTTGCAAAAAAAACATTGACTTTTAATAATGAAGCGACGGCACTTTCAGATTTATCGTTAGAAGCTTGAATGAGTAAAACTTTGCTGAAAAAAATATATAAAATTATCAGAATCGGTTGAATCGGATTATCCTTTGGGCTGTTGCCAAAGTAAATAATAATTTGATTGGCTTTTAATATATCTCGTTGAATTAGTGCTTTTTGAAGTTCAAAAACATTGTATTCTTTGCTGATACCTACATATTTCTGAATCACGTCAGCATCAATACCATCGCCTAATTTTACATTTAATACAACTTTATCTATTTCACTCGTGAGTCTTTTCAAATCATTTCCGATGTGTTCGATAAGCAATTGAATGGCTTTCATACTTATTTTTACGCCTTTTCCATGACAATAACTTGCCACAAATTCGGGCAATTGATTATCATAAAACTTTTTGAAGTTTTGCAACACACCTTTCTTTGCAAATGCTTTCACCCAAGTTTTTCGCTCGTCTTGGGCATTCCCAAAACACAAAACCAAAATTGTAGAACTTAATGGATTTGTGGCATAATCTTCCAACATTTTTTGATTTTCTTTGAGGTCAATACCTTGAATTTGATTGGCATCTTTCACTATAACCAATTGTCGCTCGGCCATCATTGGGAAACGACGAGCATAGTTGAGCAAAGCACCAACGGTCAATTCTTTTCCAAAAAGCACAAACTCATTAAAGCTTTTTTCATGTAAAGGAATTGCCAAATTTTGTATTTTATCGGCAATTTGCTCAATATGAAATGGTTCTTCTCCATGAAGAAAATATAAGGATTTGATTGAATCTTTTTTGATTGATTTTAGAATTTCGGACATATACTTAATCAACGAGAATCGTACATAATACGTCTCTGTAATTTAAAATTTGAAACATTATACCCTTTTTCTTCTAAAAATGCTTGACATTCAGCCATCATCATTGGGAAGAATTCTTTAAATTTTTCATCAAATAAATCATAATGCAATTTCAAATCTTCAACTGCATTTTCCATATTCGATTCATAAACGGTACGGCGAGAAATGCTGGTCAAGGCTCGTTCAATCCCCCAAAACTCACCATAATTTTTAAGCCAATCATGGTTTATCATAGATTCTATCAACGGTTTCATTTTTTCTGGTAAAACTTCCCAATGATTTTTAAAAGACAAGTAAACTCTTTTTCTGAAATCATGTGCTGATTCAGACGAATATTCATCCCAATGAATAGCTAAGTAATGGTCGAAAAATATATCAATAACTACGGCTGCATATTTGTGGTATTTTTTATAAAGCACTGATTTACAAGCACTAACTGAAGAATTAGTATCGGTAAAACTATCAATCAAACGATGTAGCAAAATACCATTTTTTAAATTGTTATCGTAATTTTGGTTACGAGGATGGTCTATTCTTCCAACAACAAAATCTTCCAAAAGATTGCCAACTAAAATCTCCTCGGAGTCACCCGAAAGAAATAAATGTGCTAAAAAATTCATTAAATAATATAGAATTTGTACGTTTGCGACAAAGTTAAAAAAATAACTTACTCTTTGAATATAAAATCAATAAAAGGCGATACATCGCTGATTAACTTATGAAAATTGAATCGAATAAAGTAGTAAAATTAGTATATGAATTGTACGTTGGCGAAGGTGATAAACGAGAAATGGTGGAAATTGCCGGTGAAGACGACCCAATGGTTTTTATCCATGGCTTGAGTGGACTACCCGAGGAATTTGAAAACCAACTAATCGGATTTTCAGCAGATGATACATTTAATTTTACTGTTAGTGCCGAAGATGGTTATGGAAATATTGATGAAGAAGCCTTGATTGATTTCCCAATTGAACAATTCAAAATCGAAAACGATGAAGTGCCAGAAGGAATGTTAGAAATCGGCAATTTTATTCCTTTTGCCAATGATGAAGGAAATAAAATGACTGGAAGAGTAACAGAGGTTTTTCCTGAATATGTCATTTTAGACTTCAATCATCCTTTGGCGGGACAAACCATGCACTTTACTGGACATATCATTTCGGTAAGAAATGCTAATCCTGACGAACTATCTCACGGTCATGTGCATGGAGAAGGTGGAGTTATTCACTAAATTGTATGACCTCTACTCCAAATTTTCTCAGAAAATCTACGCCTTCATCATTGGCAATGCCTTTGTATTGGGCGTAGGATTTCCAAAACAAAACTTTTTTTATTTTCATCGAATATATTACTCTTGCACAAGCAATACAAGGCGATAGCGTAACATAAAGCGTTGTTCCTTCAATATTTGCACCATTTTTTGAAGCATACAAAATGGCATTTTGTTCGGCATGAAGAGCCAACGAACAACTCCCTTTCGAATCACGTGGGCAACCTTCATTCGGAAACTCCTCGTCGCAATTATGTGTATGAGCTGGTGGCCCATTATATCCAATAGAAATGATTCGAGTATCTTTTGTCAAAACTGCCCCAACCTGAGCTTTTACACAATGTGAGCGTAAGGCAAGGTTTTTTGCCAAATCCATAAATATATCATCAAAATCGGGCTTTTGATTCACAACTTTTTCCATTTTATAACGTTTATTTTTTAGGCAAATAGCAATCGCCTATCATAATTTAGCCAACAAACTATACCGTCGAGAGCTAAATATTTACCACATAATTATAATTCTTGTTCAAAACGCAAAAATATGAAATCTTACTCAATTGGTCTTGTTTTTTTATTTATTAGTTTTTTATCATTGGCTAAAAACAATGTAATGTCATTTGGTAAAGTACCATCCGATAGCATTGTTAAACCACAAATTAGAAATAGCCCGATTGTGATTGCAAACCTTAAAACGGCCGAAAATCACTATGTAAAATGCACTTATGGTCAACCATTAAAGAAAGGTAGAGTGATTTTTGGTGACCTTGTACCTTTTGGAAAACTTTGGAGAACCGGTGCCAATGAAGCTACAGAAATAACTTTTACAACCAATATCAAAATTGGAAAAACTTCTTTACCCGCAGGAACATATACTTTATTTAGCATCCCTGATAAAAATAAATGGACAATCATACTTAACTCTGACTTAGGTCAATGGGGCGATTTTACTTATAATGCTGCTAATAATGTATTGACTTTTGAAGCACCAATTAGTAAAAATAGTGATATTTACGAAGGTTTTACAGTACAGTTTGATGACCAAACTGGCGGTTTTAACATGAATTTACTTTGGGATGATACAAAAATAACAATACCGATTCAAGTAGTTGATAAAATTGTAGAATTAAATACTGGAAGAAAGAAAAAAAGGAATTGAAAAATTCGAATAATTAAAACAAAGCCAATCTTTTTTGGACTTTTTGAATATTTGAAGTTACAGTCAAAAAATAATTTCCTGCTGGCAAATCTTTGGTTTTAAGCGTTACAATGGTACTGGGTAAATCAGAAAATGATTCGGTATATACTTCTCTACCAAAAATATCACTAATTTTTACCTCAAAATCTTGAAAATTCGGCAATAATACCTGCACTTGAACATTTGTACTTATAGTTGGATTTGGAAAAATTACTGCTTGCAATGTAGATGATGGTGGTAATTGAAATTTGGCAAAATTTACAACTCTTCTGCGGCGTTTACTTAATTCTAATGCAGCTCTCATTCGGTCTTTTTGACCCTGAGTAAATATATTCATGCACGAATCAGGCGAGTAATCCATGTAGTCTTCAATCAAATTTCTGGTTCGAGTACCTGCACAAGTCGAAAATACATCTTTACAAAAAGCCGAACTATTTGCTCCTGTTGACTGTGGTGTATCTGCAACATAATCAGTTCCGCAACGCTCATCTCCCCAAGGATGATAAAGACCTAACCAATGGCCAATCTCGTGTGTTGTTGTTCGCCCAAAACTATATAAACCTTTAGTATTTGTACCCGTTTTTTTTCCAAATGTGGTATAATCAATGTAAACACCATCAAGGTTTTCAGTAGCTTCTGTTTCCAAGCCCTCCACAGTTTCGGCATAAGGAAACTCTCCGTAACCAATATAACCTGAACTCAAAGGTGCAACCCAAATATTCAAATATTTATTACTATCCCAATACGATAGATTTGACATGATCAAACGGTCATTGTCGTTTATAATATTAAATGAGGTTTTTGAACTAAAAGAACGAGTAATACCCGATGATGGTTTTCCGTCGGGGTCAATGTTTGCTAAAAAAAACTCGATTTCAGTGTCCGCTCCAATCGCATTCGAATTAAACCCCATGGTTCCAATTTTTCTTCTGTAATCTTCATTAATTACCTTTATTTGCGAAAAAACTTGTTCATCAGAAATATTAGTTCCTAAAAAAGCATTACTAACTTGGTTGTGAATGACATGAACTACCACAGGAATTCTGATGATTTCGGCAGCTATACGAAAGTTTTGTTGCCCTTTCATATAGATTTCAAGTACCTGCTCATACTTAATTTTTCTGAGTGAAAGTTCGGGATGAGAAATTTTTGAGATTGAATCACAAGCAGCATTTGCACAAATGTTTGTTTTTTGTGCAATTGAGCTAAAATTGAGCAGTAAAATTATTATTATGCAATACTTTTTCATCCCATACAAAACGTGTAAAATTTAATTTTTAGTTGCGATTGTAATCTGAAAATTTCAACTTTTATCCGAATGTTCATAAGCTTTCAAAATATCTCGCACCAATTTATGACGCACTACGTCACGGTCGTCTAATTCGATAAAACCGATACCAGTAATATTTTGTAAAATATGTAGAGCATCTGCCAAGCCAGATTTTTGTTTTGTTGGTAAATCAATTTGTGTTTTATCACCTGTAATAAAAGCTTTAGATAGTGGGCCCATGCGAGTCAAAAACATTTTAATTTGCATAGGTGTAGTATTCTGTGCTTCATCTAATAAAATAAAGGCATTATTGAGTGTTCGCCCTCTCATGTAAGCGAGTGGGGCAATTTCAATCGTACGATTTTCTATAAAAAACTTTAATTTTTCAGCAGGAATCATATCATCTAAAGCATCGTATATTGGACGAAGATACGGGTCAATTTTTTCTTTTAAATCTCCTGGCAAAAAACCTAAATTCTCTCCTGCTTCTACCGCTGGACGGGTAATAATGATTTTCTTAACCTCTTTATCTTTCAAGGCTTTTACAGCTAAAGCTACGGCTGTGTAGGTTTTTCCTGTACCAGCGGGGCCTGTCGCAAAAACAATATCAAACTTCTTTCCAGCCTCTACCATTCTTTTCTGATTGGCAGTTTGTGCTTTAATCGCATTGCCTTTGGTGCCAATCAAAATTACGTCATCATCAGGAATTTCGTGTGTTGCTGATTCAATGTCGGCCTTTATATAGCTACGAACCTGATCTGCGGTCAGTCGTCCATATTTTTCTAAATGTTGAATCAGAGCCTCTAAAACATCCGAAATTCTATGTATTTCCTCAACATTTCCTTTAATTAATATTTGATTTCCACGAGAAATAATCTTACTCAACGGAAATGCTTTTGCAACCTCTTTGATATTATTATTTTCTACACCCAGAAAATCTGTCAATGAGATTTCTTCATCCAACGTAAATACTTTATCTGTCAAAATTATATTTTGTTTAGTTTAAATGTTTAGCGTATATAACCCGATTAATTTATTAATTTTACAAATAAGGTTCGGACTTTTAGCCCAGACCTTTTAGACTCCCAAAGTTCAAAAATTATTCACATATTTGGTGAGTTTTCCACAAAAAAATATCAAAAAAAAATTTTTTACTTGATAATCAAGTAATTAGACTGAAAACGAAAAATATTCAAAAACAGAGTTACTTTTTTGAGAAAATAATTTTCCTTAACATTGTATTAATATTATGGAAAAAAGTTACCAAAATAACCCGTCTAACAGCAATCAAAACCCAAGAGGTTTTGGCAAAAACCTCTTTTTGGAAACTTTAAGATCTGAATCAGGCAAACTTCCACCACAAGCTGTCGAACTCGAAGAAGCCGTTTTAGGTGCTTTGATGATTGAAAAAGATGCCCTCACGGCAGTTGTTGATATTCTCCAGGATTCAAGTTTTTATAAAGAATCTCATCAAAGAATTTATAAAGCAATCATTTCTCTTTTTGGAAAATCGGAACCAATTGATATGCTCACCGTAACGACTCAATTGAGAAGTACGGGCGAATTGGAGTTTGTTGGAGGTGCTTCTTATTTGGTAAAACTGACTAACAAGGTCAATTCTGCTGCCAATATCGAATACCATGCACGTATCATTACACAGTCGGCTATTAAGCGTGATATGATAAAAATTGCGGGTGATATTTTAAGAGATGCCTACGAAGATACAACTGATGTATTTAATTTATTAGATAAAACAGAACAGACATTCTTTGAGATTTCGGAAAGAAATATTCGTAAAAACTATGCCGATGCCAGCACTATCATGCGTGCTACGATTGAAGAATTAGAGAAAAAGAAAAATAATAAAGACGGTTTGACGGGCGTAGCCAGTGGCTTTACCGAACTTGACCGAATTACGAGTGGTTGGCAAAATACCGAATTGACGATTATTGCGGCCAGACCAGCCATGGGAAAAACTGCATTTGTAGTGTCAGCCATGCGAAATGCTGCAGTTGAGTGGAATATTCCAGTGGCGATGTTTTCTTTGGAAATGTCGGCTACTCAATTGATGTTGCGTTTGATTTCGGCAGAAGCCGAGATTGATAGTAATAAATTAAGAAAAGGAAAACTTGAAAATCATGAGTGGGTACAATTGCACCAAAAGATAAAAAATCTTTCTAATGCACCCATTTATATTGATGATACTCCTGCCCTATCTATTTTAGAAATGCGGGCAAAATGCCGTCGTTTGAAGGCTCAGTTTGATATTGGTTTGGTTATTATTGACTATTTGCAGCTAATGACTGCCGATAGCGGTGGTGGTTCGAAAGGTAATCGTGAGCAAGAAATTGCGTCAATTTCTAGGGCCATGAAAAACCTTGCTAAAGAAATAAATGTACCCGTAATTGCACTTTCACAGTTGAGTCGTGCCGTTGAAACCCGTGGTGGAGATAAACGTCCACAGTTATCTGACTTACGTGAATCTGGTTCGATAGAGCAAGATGCCGACATGGTTATGTTTTTGTATCGTCCTGAATATTATAAAATTACGCAAGACGAACAAGGAAACTCAACCGAAGGTGTAGGTGAAGTAATTATTGCCAAAAACCGAAGTGGTGATGTAGATACAGTGAAATTACGTTTCATCGGTAAATACACTAAATTTACCGATTTAGATGGCTTCTATTCTCCGTTACCAGGGCAAGATAATTTTGGTGATTTCAATATGCCAAAACCTATGGCTTCGGCTCGTTCTTTAGAAAATTTTGAGCAAAATGCTCCTCCAAGTTCAATGCCAAATCCTGGTGGAGCATTTACTATCCCAAGTAAAGCAAACCAAGCTCGAAATTTAGATGATGAAAAGGAGTTTCCGTTCTAAAAATAATTAGTGAATGAGCTAATATTAAACTTGTTATTTATTAAAACTCATTGATTATCAGCAAATTAGAAAACCAATTTTTACTTATATAAAGATTAATGATAGGCGTTTTTGATTCTGGTATTGGTGGACTCACACTTCTGCATGAAATCATTTTGCAATTGCCAGATGAGCAGTATTGCTATTATGCCGATACTGAAAACGTACCTTATAGCACTAAAACAGAAGACCAAATAAAATCTTATGTTGATGAAGCAGTAAATTATTTTTTTCAACGAAAAGTAAAAGTAATCGTTTTGGCGTGTAATACTGCTACAAATGTATGTATTGAAGATTTAAGAAGCCGATATACTTTGCCCATCATTGCGATTCAGCCTGCAGTAAAAGTAGCAGTTGATAATGACCCACTCCATCGAAAAATATTGGTTTGTGCAACACCAATTACACTTCGTTCTGTCAGATTCCAGCGATTAGTAGATTTATTAGGTGCAAATAATTTGGTAGAAAGATTGGCTTTGCCTGAATTGGTAAAATTGGCAGAGGCTGAGATTTTCGATGAAAAAGCTACGCAATATATCAAGGATTCATTAGAACAATTTGATATAAAAAGGTTCGGTTCTCTTGTATTAGGTTGCACACATTTTACTTATTTTGAGCCAATTTTCAAGAAAATTGCTCCACATTTAAGCATTTATGATGGTAATGAGGGTACAGCAAGGCATTTGAAAAATATTTTAGGAAGGTTAAATTTGAATTCTAAAGAAAAATTTTCAGTTGAATATATTGAATCTGGAAACCCTACCCAAAATATCGAGCGATTTGAACGGTATATCGAACGAGTTAAACTATTGAGCTGATTCTCAAACCAACTGTTTTCGCATTACAAAGTCATTCATCCAATAAGATCCGATAGGAATATCTTCTTCTAAAATAACCTCAAAACCTAATTTTTCATAAAAAAAACGTGCTTTATTGTATTTATTTACATTCAAGTCAAGCGTTTTCCCATCCAAATCTCTTAGTTGATCTTCTACTTCAAGTAATAATTTTTTACCAAAACCTGCTCCCTGAAAGTCAGGGTCTAAGTATATTTTATTCAATTTATAAATACATTTCTCTTCTTCTTTTATTGAATAAGATGCAAATGCAACTATTTGTTCATCAGAAAATTGCAGAACAAAAACTTGTCCAGCGACCATTTGATCGGCAAGGGCATGTTCATTATAAATCAAATCAAACATAAATTTGGATTGTTCTTTTCCTAAAATGGGTTCATAAGTAACAAACCATGTTTTTTCTGCAATTAATCGAATCTTTGTAATATCTTCGTAAGTAGCTTTTTTGTAAGTAATAATCATAGTGTTCTAAAAAATTCTTCGCAAATATAAACTCTGCTTACATAACATTTTGTTAATTTGCATCAAAATATTATTAGCGAACATGAAGTTTGCCTCACATTCAAAATATGAAACCACTTATATTAGTTACTAATGATGACGGAATCACTTCAAAAGGCATTTCGGTTCTGATTGAAGTTGTACGAAAAATCGGAGAAGTGTTTGTTGTTGCACCCGACAGCCCAAATTCGGGTATGGGACACGCAATTACAGTTGATAGTACAATTCACGTAAAAAAATCAAAATTATTTAAAGGTATTGAGGCCTACGAATGTTCGGGAACTCCAGCCGATTGCGTAAAATTAGCAAAGCATCATTTTTTGAAAGACAGAAAAATTGATTTAGTCGTTAGTGGCATTAATCATGGAGCCAATGCTTCAATTTCGGTGATATATTCTGGCACAATGTCGGCAGCGGTAGAAGGAGCAATTGAAGGAATTCCTTCAATTGGGTTTTCGATTGATGATTTTA
>NZ_JAYWCU010000203.1:0-19240 GCF_043780375.1 Emticicia sp.
ACTCGACAACATTGACAAAATGATTGCCGAAAGAGGTTTCAAAAAACTATTTTTTTACCATAAAGTAGGTTTGAGCAATATGCAAATCTATATCCGAAATACCAATAAAAACAAAGATTACTTCACTTGGCAAATTGACGAAATCAAGAAATTGGTGGAAGCATTATAAGGGATATTTTTAGTAAAAAACCTTTTTAAGTAGTATTCTCATTTTACTCTAAATATTTTCTAACCTACCTGCATTTTTATCAATTATTTACTTGGAGTATTTTCTATAAGTATTTGATAAACAACAACTTAGCTATTTCATAATTCAATAAAAACTGGTGTATTTCTTGGTACTAAAATTTAGTATCACTGCTTTTTTCATTTCAAAATTTAAAAAAACTACCTATGGCGACTGTAAATTATTACCTCGACACCCGAAAAACCGATGAAGGTTTTGGTATCATCAAATTAAGAATTACCCATTATCGAGAACAAAAAGATTATTCTACAAAAATTAAGATTGCAACATCAGTCTTTGAAAAACTAAAAAAGCAAGGAAGTGAATTAGATGGTCGAATCAGAGATAGTGAAATCATTACCTATCATCATTTGCTTTACGCTTCAAAAGATAACAGAAAGATTTTTGCCGATGGCTTTATCATTCGTGCAAAAACTATCATAAAAAAAATGGGTGATAATTTTGATTCTGATAATTTCAAAAGTGATTTTGACAATTACGGAAAAGAAACGATGTGCCTTGATGATAAGACAGATTTAATCAAAACTTTAAATATCAAATGTGAAACCCTGAAAGCCAAAGGGCAACTTACTCATGGTACAAATTTTGGTTTGGTGGCGAAGTCTCTAACTCGATTTGTGGATTACTTAAACATACACGACCCAAACCGATTAAAACCGAGAAAGAATTTTGTTTTGAGGTTTAGTCATGTTGATAGTACATTCCTGACAGATTGGAGTTCCTTTATGAAAGAACACGGCAAAGTATCTCAAAAGAAAATCAATGGAGTACCTATCAGAGCAAAAGGAGCTTCTGAAACAACAATTGGCATTTATAGCCGAACATTACGGGTGGTTTTTAACGATGCGATTGAAGCAAAAACTATTGATAGAGACACTTATCCTTTTGGGAATAAACGTTTTTCTCCACCAGTGGGTCGAAATATAAAGAAAGCTCTTTCTACAACTCAAATTGATGCAATCAAAGCCTACACCCCAACACCAAATACCTTAGAACAACGTTCGCATGACTTATGGCTTTTTTCTTATTTTGGTAATGGTATGAACTTTACCGATATTCTTCACTTGACTTGGAAAGAAATTACAGATAATACAATCTTGTTTCAAAGACAGAAAACGATTAAAACCAATACAGATATTTCAGTAAGAATAAATGACACAATGAAAGCAATTTTAGGGCGTTGGGCAAGCGAAAGAAAGAATGAAAATGACTTTGTGTTTCCATTTTTAAATGGTTTGAATACCCTTGAAAAACGCACTGCTGAGGTTCATCAAATCATTAAAGTAACAAATTATCACATGAATGCCATTGGTGCGAAATTAGAAATTAAAGAAAACCTCAATACTTATGTAGCTCGTCATAGTTTTGCTACGAGACTATTACGAAGCAATGCTCCCTTGGCAATGATAAAAGAAAAATTAGGACACAAAAAGATTGCAACAACTGAAAGCTATCTTGGTAGTTTTGAAAAGGAAGTTGAAGACAAATATTTAGATGAATTGTAGTTTACCGATTTTGTAGTGAGACTTGTAGTGAGACCAAATTTTTGGGCATAAAAAAGGGAGCTACTTTTTATCGTAACTCCTTGATTATCAGGCTTTTAAATCGAGCCTCCAGTCGGGATCAAACCAACGACCTACTGATTACAAGTCAGTTGCTCTATCAGCTGAGCTATGGAGGCAATTTATTTTAATAATTGAAGTAAAATTTCTTTCTCTCTCCCTCTATTGTGATGCAAAATTACTGCCTATTCATATTTTTTGCAAACTTTTTGACAATAATTTTTAATCTTTTTCTTAACTCGCTGAAAACCAACGAGTTAAGAAAGTATTTTTTAATTGGCTGCAATAATAATTTTTAATCGTTGCTTCATCTCTGTTAATTCTTTTTCTGCATCTTTTATTTTCCCTTCATACTCGGCACGAACCGAGGCTGCATTTTTAGAACGAGCAAAAAACTCAATATTATTTTCCCACAAATGAATATCATCTTCAATGGTTTTCATTTTACGACGAATATCATTTTCTTTTTTGTCCAACTCTTTTGAATTACCTTTCTCCCCACCTTTAGAAACAGCCTCTACTTCATTCTGAAGTACCATTTTCTCTTTTTCTGCCCCACTTAAACCTGTACTCCCCTTTACGTAAGCATTGATGGCATCAACAAAGCGGCGTTGCATAGTCTGCATATCTTTGCGTGGCACAAAACCAATGCCATTGTACTGAGCTTTATAAGCAACCAGTTTGCTTAATTGAGCATCTCCCGATTGGGCAGCAGTCTCAATTTCTTCACAAATAGCTACTTTTAGTTTCAAATTCGCTTCATATTCTTGTTCAATAATATTGCCTTTTGCCCTTTTACCATTAAAAAATGCATCACAAGCTTTTTTGAAACGCTCGTAAATTTTATCTTTCATTTTTTCAGGAACATGTCCAATGGTTTTCCATGTTTTTTGCAATTCTACCACTTTATCAGTATAAGATGCTGAAAAATCATCGGATGCTAAGAGCGTTTCAACTTGTTCGCAAAGCGAAGTCTTTGCTTTTAAGTTTTCCTCACGAACCGCTTCCAATTTGGCAAAGAAATCGCCTTTATTACGGAAAAATGTTTTCAACATTGCCCAAAAATCACGGCTGATGTCTTTACCTTTTTCCTTTGGCATAGCACCTTTAATACCATTCCATTGGTCTTGAATAGCCATCACTTCTTTAGTTTTGGCATTCCACTCATTGATACTATCAGTATTAAATTCTAAATATGTTTTAAGGTTTTCAATCAAACGCATTTTTGCTCCATAAATCTCCTCTTGCAATTGATTAGTTTGAGATGATTGCTCACGACGTTTATTGTGAATCACATCAAAGGCTACTTTTAGACGCTTCCAAAGTTCATCTTGGGCTTCACGAGCGGCCGGTCCGATATGCTTGTATTCTTCCAATAAATCATTGGCTTGGCGTAGTGTTGTATTGCTCAATCCTCCCTCTCCTATGGCATTGGCAATCGTCTCAATTTTTGTTACTACTTCGGCTTTGGCTATAAGATTTTTCTTACGGTCAAGGTCTTTGAGTTCGTTTTGAATATGTCTAATACTGAAATATCTGTCTACCAATGCATTATATGCCGACCACAAAGTTGTATTATGTGGTGAGTTTACATTTCCAGCAGACTTCCAATCTTCTTGAATCTTCTTAAAGTCTTGCCAATTGCTTTTTGTTCCACCTTTTTCTTCAATTTCTACCGTTTCACGAAGACGTTGCAATAGTTGGGTTTTTCGCTCAAAATAATCTTCTTTTAAACGCTCCATTTTTTGGAAGAAAGCATTTTTAGAATCTCTAATTTGGGCATTTAAAGACTCAAAACGAATAATAAAATTGTCATTTTTATATTCAAAGCCATCACTATTGCCATTATCGGCAATATATTTCTTTAGAGCTTCAGATTTTTCACGGGTTTTCAAGTCATCAAAAATAGGCTTGATTTCTCGCATCACCACATCTGCGTTTTTTACATCAGATATACTAACACCCTCCGCTTTGATTGAAGCCAAAAGTTTTTCACCTAAATCTACAAAATCTTTTTTAGTGAAACTGCTATAATCAACCTCTTCTTGTACATGAACTTCTTCGATAGGTTCAAGAGCCAATTGCGGAATTTCTGCTTCTGGCGATGCTTCTACATCTGTCAAAACTTCTTCTTTTTGTGCAGCAACAGTAGCATCTTCTACCTCAATTACTTCTCCTGATACTTCTACTATATTTTCAATATCTTCAACAAGAGTATCCGCTTCTATAACGGCATCTTCTATTACATCTGATTTTTTTTCTGCTACTACTGCTATTTCAGCAACAGTCTCACCAATCGAATCAAGCATGGGTGTTTCTTCGATTGTTTCTATCTCTACAATATTTACCACTTCCTCAACCACATTTTTGGTCGGAGTTTCGATTGTGTCTTTTAGCTCGTTCATATTATCTTTGGGTGTTTCATTAGTTTTTTCTGCAGAAATTTCTACTGTTTTCAAAGGTAATTCTTCTGTTTCAGCAGCATCGGTAGCGTTTTCCATCAAATCCAATTCTTTAAATATTATTTATTTGAATGTTGTCATTAGATTTGCAAATGTAATACATTTACAGTTTAATTCTTTTAGGTTTTAAAAACTTCTACTAAGTTCTATTGTTATATACGTAAAAAAAAACAAAAACGTTGGTAAAAGATGAATAAAAAAATAAATTTAGCTTCACTCCGCTTATCGTACTCTCAAAACGAACTATTAGAGGCAAATGTTTTAGTAAATCCATTTCATCAGTTTTCAAAATGGTTCGACGAAACAATAGAGGCCAAAGTTTTAGAGCCAAATGCCATGCACGTTTCAACCATCTCGAACGGAAAGCCCCATGGAAGAATTGTATTATTGAAAGGTTTTGATGAAAATGGCTTTGTATTTTTTACAAATTATGAGAGTAACAAAGGCAAAGAAATTGAAGAAACCCTTTTTGCATCGCTCACTTTTTTTTGGGCAGATTTGGAAAGACAAGTTCGAATCGAAGGAAAAATAGAAAAAGTAAGTGGTCAGGATTCTGACACATATTTTCATTCTCGCCCACGTGGCAGCCAAATTGGTGCTTGGGTATCCAATCAAAGTAAAGTCATTGATGGTCGTGAAGTATTGGAAGACAGATTGCTGGCTCTTGAAAAACAGTTTGAAAATACCGAAATTATTCCTCGTCCAGCTCATTGGGGAGGATACCGAGTACTACCCGATAAAATTGAATTTTGGCAAGGTCGCTCCAATCGTTTACACGACAGGATTTTATATTCCAAAATATCCAACGAGTGGAAAATTGAGCGACTTTCACCGTAGAGGAATGCCGCAATGTTTGAATTTATTCATTCCTATAAACTATAATACCTATGAACTACGACTTCATCATCATTGGTGCAGGTTCGGCTGGATGTGTATTAGCCAATCGCCTCTCCGAAAATCCAAATCATAAAGTGCTTCTGCTCGAAGCTGGTGGTACAGACAAAAAAATGGAAATCCATATTCCTGCGGGCTATGCTAAGCTCCACCGAAGCAACATAGATTGGAGCTTTAGCACTGAAGCTCAAAAACATGTTTTAAACAGAAAAATTTATTTGCCACGAGGAAAAACTTTAGGCGGAAGTAGCTCTACCAATGCAATGGCGTATGTGAGAGGCAACAAAGAAGACTACAATGATTGGGCAAAATTGGGCAATAAAGGATGGGGTTATGACGATATTTTACCTTATTTCAAGAAATCGGAACATAATGAGCAAATTCACAACTACTATCATGGCAATGAAGGTTTGCTGAATGTAAGTTTTGCCAAAGGATTTGATACCCCCTTTTCAGATGCTTTTGTGAAGGCTTGCGTGCAGAGCAATATTGCCGAAAACAATGACTACAATGGTGAAAAACAAGCTGGAGCGGGACGTTTTCAGTTTACCATAAAAGATGCCAAACGTCATAGTGCAGCAGGTGCTTTTTTGAAGCCTGCCATGAAACGTCCAAATTTGACGGTAATTACGAATGCTACTGCCAAGCAAATCTTGATTGAAAATGACCGTGCAGTAGGCGTTGAATATTATATAGGTAACACAATTACCGAAAAAGTTTTTGCCAACAAAGAAGTGATATTATCGGCTGGGGCATTTGCTTCACCACAATTATTGATGCTTTCAGGCATTGGCGATGCTGATGAATTGAAAAAACATGGTATTGAATGTAAGAAAAACTTGATTGGTGTTGGAAAAAACCTTCAAGACCATCTATTTTCGGGTGTAAGTTCTTTATCGAACCAGCAATTAGGACAAAATCATCACCTTAAACCATTTAATCAATTAAAAGGATTGCTCCAATATCTTTTCACAAAAAAAGGCGTATTTACAATTAGTCCATTAGAATCATTTGCTTTTGGAATGACCGATGATAGTCCCGACCGAGTAAATTACCAATTTCATTTTGCTTCGTTGCATATTGGCAATGACTATAAAGCTGATATGTATGACATTAATACTTTTCCGCTCAATGATGGATTTATTATTTTACCAACATTATTACGCCCCGAAAGTCGAGGTTTTGTTACATTAGGTAGTAATAACGCATTTGATGCTCCCATCATTCAACCTAATTTTTTGGAAGCAGAACAAGACCAAATCACCCTTTTGAAGGCTGCAAAAAAAGCAATCGAAGTGATGCAAGCATCTGCTTTTGACCAATATAGAAGAGCGATGATTACACCTCCCGATACCAGCTCGGACGATGCGATTATGCTTCATCTAAAAAAACAACTCGAAACGGTGTATCACCCAGTGGGTACTTGCAAAATGGGTAATGATGAAATGGCGGTAGTTGATGACCAACTCCGAGTAAAAAACATTGAAAGTTTACGAGTAATTGATGCCTCTATAATGCCAACAATTGTTTCTGGCAATACGAATGCCCCTACTTATATGATTGCGGAAAAGGGTGCAGAGATGATACTTTCGTGATAAAATTTCGTTAAACCGCTTCCCGCTCAAATTCTATAATAATTGGCTAAGTTTTCAAATTGATGATTTTAAAAACCCTTTAGGATGCAATATTGGTGGTTCGCCACAGCAAAATAAAACAAGCTCAAAAAAGCCTCCTATCACAGCATTGAACTTCTTAGGCAAAAGTATCATTCCTATGGCATAGGAACAAGACTCTCATGGCAATTACCTTACCAATATTAAATCTCTGCGAGATTTATTTGGAAAATTACTAATATAAATTAAGGACATAAACAAGACTTTTGACCATTATACGTTCAATTTCTTGCCTATATAGATCTAAACAATGGTTTTCTAAGTTCTAATATTTCATAATCTCGCAAAAAATTAAAATTAATTTCATTTAGCGAAATTAAAATATAGGAGTGGCACGATTTTTGCAACGATTGTTTTAATTGTTGTTAATTATCACTTTTATTAATTAAAACATTTTGCCAAATGAAAACTAAAACACTACTTTTATGCTTAACGTTTTGCGTGAGTTATTATCATGGTTACAGTCAACAAACTATTGAGAATAACAAAATTTGTATGGACCCGATTTCGGGAAGGGGTGCCTATATAGGTACTGGTGTTGGAGGCAGTGGCGTGTGTCTTCTGTGTGGAACTGCGAGTGCGTCTAATGTAATTGATGGCCGATCAAAGTAACTTTGCTGTAGCAACATTGACTGTGGGTTTACTAAGTGGAACTCCAATAATTGCTATTAGAGACTCTCTTCAATATTACCCTGCAGGAAATGAAGCTGGTTTCATTGTTGGTCCGGATGGGGGTTTGCTTTCTGCCGCCATATTAAATAACCTAAAAATTGAAACATATCGTAATGGTGTTTTAGTAGAAACTGGGCTATTTACTGGTGGAGGACCTTTGCTTAAATTATCTGTTTTGCAAGGCTCAACTGGAGGTAAACAAATTTTAAGTTTTGTCACAACTCAAGACTTTGACGAAGTTAGACTTGTATCTACCGGCTCTATTGGTGTTTTAACATCTTTAAGGATTTATGGTGCATTTGAAGGACCTGCCAATTGTGCTCATGATTGCGTAAATGCACTTACAGGTGCAGAAGTAACTGGTAATCCTACGACAGGATTAAGTGGAACTTGTGTTGGCGGTGGAATTACAAACCCAAATAACGTAACTGGTGATACCACATTAGCGGCTAATATTGCTGTGCCATTATTAGGGGTAGGTTGCTCACGGTTTTTACAAGTAGCTACAACTGCAACATATCCAATTGGTACATTTGCTGGTTTTGCAATATCCGATAATTCAGGGCTTTTAGGTCTGAATCTACTCGGAGGGATTAGAATTGAAACTTATTTAGGTGCTACATTCCAAGAAGGAGTAACAGGCAGTGCATTATTATCTGCGGTTGCGGTAGGTGGTGCCACTCCTATTTATCAAGTTGGTTTTAAAACAACAAAAACTTTCGACCGAATTAGAATTGTTGTAAATGGTTTGGTATCGCTTGGACTTGGAGCATCTTATGATGTTTACTACGCCTATATAAAATTAGATACAGATAATGATGGTGTGCCAGATTGTATTGATAAATGTATTGGAAATGACCTTTTGGATACTGATGGTGACGGAGTTCCTGATGCTTGTGATAACAATTTAATTGATATTTCACTTGCAAAAGCAGTAAACAACTCTACCCCAATATTAGGTGAAAATGTTACATTTTCTATCACAGCAACCAGAGATGCAACTAATCTGAATGCAACAGGCTTGAAAGTAAAAGATTTGCTACCAACAGGTTTCACTTATGTTTCGCATGCGGCTCCAACGGGAACAAACTATGTATCTTCAACAGGTATATGGAATATCGGTAGTGCATTAGGAGGAACAACTAATAACCTTACATTGACGTTGACCGCAAAGGTTGATTCGGTAGGTGTTTTAGCAAATATTGCAAAAATAATTGCAGCAAATGAAACTGATATAGACTCACCGTATAATAATGGTTCGACTACAGAGGATGATTTAGCCAGTGCATGTGTATCGGTACCTGTTCAACTATGTCAAGGACAATCATTGACTTTAACTGCTCCAGGAGTAGCACCTTCTTATCAATGGTTTAAAAATGACATTGCTATTACGGGTGCGATAAATGCCAGTTTAATAGTAACTGAAAGTGGCAACTATACCGTAAACTTCACTTCTGTTTCAGGCTGTATATCGGGCAACTGTTGCCCAGTAATAGTGAATGTCAATGCTTTGTCGGTGGTTAATGCTGGTATTGATGTATCTGTGTGCGGTGGAAGCCCTGTAACACTTTCTGCTACTGGCACTGGTTCTTTTGTATGGAGTACAGGAGCAACTACTCCCTCAATTATTGTATCCCCTACGATTACGACTCAATACATAGTATCATTAACAAATGCAGCAGGATGTGTTAATAGAGATACAGTTATTGTAACCATAAAACCAGCTCCGTTATCAGCAAACGCTGTTACTATCTGTAATAGTGGTGGTACTCCAACTATCACTACCGACGATACATTTACAATAATATTGAATCCTTCGGGAGGAAGTGGAACTACATACACTGTTTTAGTAAATGGGGTTTCAACGGGTGTTACCTATGTTTATGGTTCTGCAAGTGTAGCAATTGCGGCTGGTTTAATATCAAGTGGAGTAAAAACACTCACGATAATTGACGCAAATGGATGTCAATTAATAGCAAGTGTCACACCACCAGCAAATTGCTCGATTTGTCCACCAAAAATTTGCGTTCCGATTACAATTACGAAGTTATAGATAAACTATTTAAAGTATTTAATAGCGGTGTAAATGAAAATTTACACCGCTATTTTTGTTTATTAGGCCTCTTTAATTAATAAAATCTCGTTTTTATCTTCTGTTTTTACTGCAAAACCTTTTAACAAACTTAGTAAAAAACTACTTCCTTAATTTAGCATAATTTCATATTCTGAACCCATACATAACTCAAACGCAATGCCGAGATAACATAAATAATACCCAACTTACCTCGTTGATACATTTCGGAATTGTGGAAAAATAGGTAAAAAGCATTATATTTGTACAATAGTTAAGAGAGGAAGTAATATATAATTTCACAACATAGTAGATGAAAATTTCGTACAATTGGTTAAAAAGTCTGATTGATATTCAAGAATCGGCAGAAGAGATTGGTAAATTATTGACCGCCACAGGTTTGGAGGTCGAAGGAATCGAAGAAATTGAGTCTGTCAAAGGTGGCTTAAAGGGCTTTGTGGTAGGCAAAGTGCTTACTTGTGAAACTTTTATGGTCAAAGAAAAGCAATTGAGCCTCACTACGGTTGATATTGGCACAGAAATACCTTCAAGCATTGTTTGTGGAGCAGAAAATGTGCGTGCAGAGCAAAAAGTTATTGTTGCTACGCTCGGAACGACCATCCATTTTGCTGACGGCAAATCTTTTGTTATCGAAAAAAGAAAAGTTTATGGACATCCATCAGAGGGAATGATTTGTGCCGAAGACGAGATTGGCGTGGGTACTTCTCATGATGGAATCTTGGTTTTAGACACTGCACTTCCAAACGGTACACCAGCAGCAAAATATTTTTCGCTCGAACCTGATTTTCAAATTGAAATTGGTCTGACTCCTAATCGTGCCGATGCCGCTTCGCATTTGGGCGTAGCTCGTGATTTACGGGCTGTTTTGGATAGAGAAATAAAAATGCCTTCTATCGAAACCTTCAAGCCAAACTCACAAAATACTGAACGTGGCCCAAGTGACTTTCAAGTAATAATCGAAAACGCTGAGGCTTGTCCACGTTTTTGTGGCTTAGAAATTCGTGGAATTAAGGTGCAAGAATCACCATCTTGGTTGAAAAATGCTTTGCAGTCAATTGGTCTAAATCCAATCAATAATGTTGTTGATATTACTAATTATATATGTCATACATTGGGGCAACCAATGCACGCTTTCGATGCTGATGAAGTGAATGGGCATAAAATTGTGGTGCGAGTTCCAGAAAAAGGAACAAAATTCACTACACTTGACGGCACAGAACGTACACTGTCGGGCAATGATTTGATGGTTTGTAATGAAACCGAACCAATGGCAATTGCAGGGGTTTTTGGTGGACAGAAATCTGGAATCAAAGCTACCACACAAAATCTTTTCTTGGAAGTAGCTTATTTTAGTCCAGTTTGGGTGCGTCGAACTGCTACTTTTCATGGACTGAAAACCGATGCCTCGTTCCGCTACGAGCGTGGCACCGACCCAAATATGCCGCCATTTGCAATTCGTTTGGCAGCAGTTTTGATGCAAGAATTGGCTGGTGGTGAAATCATTGGCGGAACATCGGCCAATGGTTTTATTGATGTTTATCCAAATCCTGTCGAAAACTTCAAATTTTCTGTCAAATATAAAAATATCAATCGCTTAATTGGTAAAAATCTTGATAATAGCTTGATTCATAAAATCTTACAAAGTCTTGATATTCAAGTGCTTAGTGATGATGGCACAATCATGCAAGTAAGCGTTCCGCCTTATAGAGTTGATGTAACGAGAGAAGCAGACGTAATAGAAGAAATCCTACGAATTTACGGTTTTGGGAGCATCGAACTTTCTGAAAACCTTCAAACCGATTATCTGTCAAGTTTCCCTGAGAAAGATGTAGATAAATTACAATTCAAAATTATTGAGTTATTGGCAGGAAACGGTTTCAATGAAATTCAGACACTTTCTATTACAAAACCTGCTTATAATCAAGCACTTGCAGCGACTGCAAAAGGTGAAAATACGGAACGCCGCCAGGTTGTACTTCTCAATCCACTAAGTGAAGAACTTTCGGTGATGCGACAGAGTTTACTTTTGACAGGAATGGAATCAGTGGCTTATAATATCAACCGCCGTCAAAAAGATTTGAAATTATTTGAATTTGGGCGTAGTTACTACAAAAAAGAAGATAAATATAAAGAAAATAAGCATTTAGGTCTTTGGCTAACTGGCAATAGTCAGTCCGAAACTTGGGCAAGTCCGAGTACTCCTGTAGCTTTCCACGATTTAGCTTTGGCAGTTCAAAAAGTTATGAAAGCCATGCGAGTCAACAATTTTGATACGCAGGAAACTGACTCAAATATTTTTCAGTTTGGATTGACTTATTTGGTCAATAAAAAACCTATCGTGAGTTTAGGCTTGGTAAAGCCGTCTTTGGCGAAATTGGCTGATGTAAAACAGGCGGTTTTTTATGCAGATTTTGACTGGGAATATTTATTGAAACAATATTCTGAAAAAATAGCTTTTGCAGGTATTCCGAAGTTCCCTGAAGTTCGCCGTGATTTATCGCTGGTGATTGATTCGACAGTAAATTTTGAGCAAATATCGGCAATTGCTTTAAAAACTGAACGGAATTTATTGCAAAATGTCAATTTATTTGATGTTTATTCGGGAGAGAAACTCGGTGAAAACAAGAAATCTTATTCGGTAAGTTTCTCGCTTCACGACAAAGAAAAAACTTTAACAGACGAAGTTATCGACAAATCGATGCAACGCCTCATTGCTGCTTATGAAAAAGGTTTAGGAGCGGTAATAAGGAAATAAAGCTAAATAGTGAATCAGAAAAAGACAAATAATTAGCAATGAATTTCGAGATATTTAGAGTTTAGTTAAATTATTTTACTCGATGAGTTTCGTCTTATCAGAATCTAAAATAAATTAAAAAAGACACATGGTAATTGTATAAATTTAAAGACATAAGTGCCTTTTTAAGACAAAAATTAGGGATTTTAAACAAGTTGAAGGGATTTAAAAGTACAACAAAATAGCTTAGAAAAGTTCAAATAAAGCTTAGTTGGATAAACGGTCGTCTAAACTTCGGAGTACATAGTGGGAACTTGAGGTTCTCAACAAAAAATATCATAGATTCAGAAAAATCAATAAAAACCGCAGATTTATTTGCGGTTTTTTATTGCTTAATAATTAGTATTTTTGTCAAAAAAAGCAAAACAAATATGAAATATCTAAAGTTTAACAATAATGATAAAATGCCAGCTTTGGGCTTGGGCACTTGGAAATCGACCAAAGGTGAAGTTTATATTGCAGTACGAAAAGCAATCGAAATCGGTTATCGACATTTCGATTGTGCCTTTATTTATGGCAACGAACATGAAATCGGTCAGGCAATTGCGGATGCCATAAAACAGGATGGTATAAAAAGAGAAGACCTATGGATTACATCTAAACTTTGGAATAATCGACACAAAAAAGAAAATGTTCAAGCAGCTATTGAACTTACTTTGCATGATTTGCAAGTCGAATATTTAGATTTATATCTCATTCATTGGCCCGTTGCTCATAAATATGACGTGAGTTATCCACAGAATGGAACAGATTTAGTTAGTCTCAATGAGATTCCGCTGACCGAAACTTGGCAAGGAATGATTGACTTAAAAACCAGAGGTTTGACAAAACACATTGGTGTTTCAAACTTTAGTATCAAAAAAATCACTCAAATTTCGGAAGATACGGGCGTTTTGCCTGAAGTTTTGCAATTAGAGGCTCATCCGTTTCTTCAACAAAAACAGATTTTAGATTTTGCCAATGAGAGAGGTATTTTCTTAACAGCATTTTGTCCACTCGGCTCAGCCGATAGACCCGCCAGTCGAATTTCAGAAGGTGAACCAAAGTTATTTGAGAACCAAACCATTATTAATATTGCCACCGAAACGGGCTTTTTTCCCGCACAAATCATGCTCGCTTGGGCTGTAAATAGAGGCACATCGGTTATTCCGAAATCTGTCAATTCTCAACGACTGAAACAAAACCTGCTGGCTGCGGATATTGAACTTTCGTGTGATAATATAGAAAAACTCGATGCTTTAGACCAACATTATCGTTACATTAAAGGGGATTTTTGGTGTTTGGATGGCAGTGATTATACTTTAGCAAATCTTTGGGACGAATAATTTTTTGAACTCTTATCAAGGGAAAAGATTTTGACAATAAGATGTCAAAATCTTTTTTGTGTCTTAATATCGTGGCGAAAAGACAATTGCAAACAATAGCATGTATGCCAATAACAAGATAATTTCACCTTCCAATGTAACTTATCAGGCAGGTAAAGCTATTTTGCTAACGCCTGGTTTTGAAGTAATGGGTGTTTTTAAGGCCGAAATTCGGGGTTTCGATAATTGAAAGTTGCATAATTTCAATAAAAAGCCCCCTTATTTCATTAAGATTTAAGGGGGCTTTTTTTTCTTTAATCAAACTTGTCTTCTTTGGTTTATGTAAATCGTTTTTAGTCATTTTATGTTTAAAATGACTAAAATTTGGTATTTGACACAATAAACTAAGTTTTGGAACAATAGACTAAGTTTTTGGTCAAATACACAAAGAGTAAAACAAACGCTCTCCCTAACTTTGTCAAGTCAGCAAATATCACTTTCGACCAAAAAGACAATCGAATTATCAATTTGACAACTATGACCGCTTTCTCGCAGGAAAACGCATAAGTTCATAAAAACTATTCAATTACCTCCTTTTACCGTAATCTCAATAATGCCAAGCAAAAATTAAAAAATCAATAACTACCCCAGAATATAATTCTTATGAAAAATACAACTCTACTAATCTTATTTTTTCTTGTCCCGATATTCATATTTGCCCAAAACAATCCATCACCGTTTATTGGAACAAATCTTCCGAGAGGTAGTAGCCTCCGAATTTTACGCCTTGCAGTATCTGCTAATGGGGAGTTTACACAATCGGTACCAGGAGCAAATGATACCGAAAAAAAAGCAGAAGTATTACGTCAAATGAAAATTTGGTTGGCCGAAATTAACATCATGTACGGAAGGGAATATAGTGTTCGATTCGAACTCATTCCTGATAACATTTTGCTTTCAATCATATACCCCAATGCCGCTACTGATCCATGGCCCAATATGTCGGGCGGAAATGGCTGTGATAATGCTTCAAACATTTTAAATATTCAAGCATCAACTATTGACGGAGCTATCGGTGCTGTCAATTATGATATTAGTCATGTAATCTTGGGTAATTTTGGTGGTGGATGTGCAGGAGGATTTAAAACAGGTTATTCAGGTGGATTTGATATACCCGTTACTCGACACGAAATGGGGCATCAATTTTCACAGGCTCACACCATCAATAATGGAAGCTCGACTAATTACGAGCCAGAAAATGCAGGAAGGTCAGTTCATGGTGGCAATACAGACCCTTATGCTCACTCAAATTCTTATCATCAATTAGCCAACCATCTCATCAACACAGTTCCAACCGCAGGAACAAATGTCGCCACAGGAAACACCATTCCTACTGTGAATGCAGGTGCCGACCGAAGCATTCCGATTAGTACGCCATTTACCCTTACGGCAACAGCAACAGACCCCGATGTAGGCGATAATCTGACTTATGTTTGGGACCAATTAGATGGAAGTACCATGCAAAGCCTTCCAGCTCCTACTAAAACACAAGGGGCTTTGTTTTCGAGATTAGTACCTTCATTAACCCCTTCGAGAACTTATCCGAAAATTATTAATGTGATTGCCAATGTTTTTTCGACAGCCGAAGAAGATATGCCAACACTTACTCGTGATTTGAATTTTAGGCTTACCGTAAACGACAATCACCAGTTTAATTATAATGGCACAATGGTCAATCAAAGTGGAACGAACTCTGATGATATAAAAATAACGGTCGTAAATAACGGCGGAGCATTTAGTGTAACGAGCCAAAGCACGGCAGTAACTTACACAGGCGGAACAAATCAAACCATTACTTGGAATGTAAGCGGCACTAATTTAGTTCCTATCAGTACTTCAAATGTAAAAATCAGTCTTTCTGCCGATGGTGGATTTAAGTATCCGATAGTCCTGACAAATAGTACAGCAAATACTGGCTCGGCTGTTGTAATAATGCCAAATATCAACACTACCCAAGCCAGAATTAAAGTTGAAGCGGTTGGCAATTATTTCTTTGCAATCAATAGTTCAAATTTTACCATCAATCAAAACACTGGTATAGCAGGAATCGGCATTGCCATTACTTCAACCAATACATTGGTGAGTGAAAATGGTCAAACAGACACTTATACGGTTAAGTTATTGACTAATCCGTCGGGTGCTGTAACCGTAAACATTACGGCTGATGCACAAACCGAAATAAGTTTAGATGGCACTAATTTCGGCATCAACAAGACTGTAAGTTTAAGTAATATTACCCCGCGAACCATAACGGTAAGAGGAAAATCTGATAACGTTTCAGAAGGTTTCCACTTGGGTTTAATTCAACAAACAGTATCGGTTAGTGCCGACCCAACTAATTATCCAGTCGGAATGGCTGGTCAGCCAGTGTCGGTAAATATTGCCGATGCCCAAATCCCACCCATCATTGGGATTGATTTTGATGCAACAAGCTCAACAACTTCGCCTACAAACTGGCTCAGAATAGCTGACATTAGAAACCAAACACTTACGAATATTCCTTTGGATGATGGAACACCAACAGATATTGACCTTACTACTTCGGCAAGCGACTGTGGCGTCGGAGGATGCGGCTTTGCTTCTGGTAATTTTACTTTACCACAACACGCACAGTCACTTACGAACCTTACAGGTGTAACTTATGCGAGAGGTACAGCTACATTTACTTGGAGTGGATTACAAGCAAATACTAAGTATCTCATATTCGTTTTCGGGCTTGGGGTATTCGGCCCGATGAATCAAAACGTAACGATTACAGGTAGCGGAACACCTATTGCCTTTATTCAAAATGCAGCCTCAAATATATTGCTTGTCAATGACCAAGTATCTTCCACCGATATTTTGACCAATTTTAGCAAAACCATGACTTCCTCACCAACTGGAACAATCACAATAACAGCAACATCAAATTTGGAAAACACCGAAATGTCTTTTGCAGGTATAGGTATCCGTAAGGTAGGGTGTCCAAACAATGATTTAATATTAGATACCAACCCTGTACCTACTGGTTTAAATCAAGCGGCTTTCTTAATCCAATCAAAAGGAACGGTGCAGACAGGCACTAATGTTACTTTTTTAGCGGGAAAAGCAATTGAATTGACAGGGGTATTTAAAGCACAAAACGGTTCGGTATTCGAGGCAAAGATTGGAGGATGTCAGTAATAACAATAGACTTGTTGCGATGATAAATTACTATATTTGAGAAAAAAAACACTGATGAAATTAGACATTTTAGAGTTGACAACCGAACGACAATGGCGTTCAGCAACTGGTCTTACTAAGGAAAAATTTGAAATACTTTTAAGTCCATTTCAAGAAAGTTATGAAAATGTTTATGGTAAAACTATTCAAGAACGTACTTCAGAAAGTCCAAATAATCCAACGATAACGAGTTACTCTGAATTGTTGTTTTTTACGCTTTTTAGCCTAAAATCAGGCTTAACGTATGATTTATTAGGTTTTGTCTGCGGAATTGATGGTTCAAATGCCAAACGAAATCAAACAATGGGTATCGGAATTTTAAAAGATACTTTATCCAAAATAGGTATTTTACCCAAACGAAATTTTGAAACTCCTCAAGACTTCAAGGCTTATTTTGAAGAACATAAAACTTTAATTTTGGATGCAACTGAACAACGAGTGCAACGCCCACAAGAAAATGAGGTTCAAAAGACTTATTATTCAGGCAAAAAAAATGTCATACGGTAAAAACGATGGTCATTGTAACCAAGGATAAATACATCCACTATTTGAGTCCTTGTTATTTGGGAATATCACACGATTATGCTTTACTAAAAGCAGAATTTCCACCTGAAAATGATTGGTTTGAAAACCATAAGATTCGCATTGATTTAGGCTATAAGGGCTTCGAAACCGATTATTTATGTAAAAAAGTGGTAATTCCTCACAAAAAACCAAGAAAAAATGACCTAACTGAAACGCAAAAAAATGAAAATAGAGAAAAATCAAAAAAACGAATTTGGGTCGAACATTCCATTGGCGGAATGAAACGATATAGATTCTTTTCCGATAGGCTCAGAAATCATGATTTCGATTTGTATAATGATGTAATCGAAATATGTGCTGGTTTATGGAATTTTAACTTGAAAAATTGATGTTTTACATCGCAACAAGCCTAATATTTAACAAAGCCCCCTTATCTCTATAAGATTTAAGGGGGCTTTCATTTTAGATTAAATAATTTTATTTAATTTGCATCCAAACAAGAGTGTTAGATTCTTGGTTGTTTAGAAAAAGTATTGTTAGCTGTCTGATTTAAAGTAAAAATGACAAATTCGGAGAAAGTATTGGTAGAAAAGCTAAATCAACTCATTGAGGCTAATTTTGATAATTCTACTTTTTCGACCGACATTATTTGCCAAGATTTAGGTATTAGTCGTTCGCAATTGTATCGCCTTATCAAAGAAGAATTCCAACTTTCTACCTCATTATACATTCGTAAAATAAAACTCGCCAAAGCAAAAGATTTACTTGAAAATGGCAATCTAAAAATCGCCGAAATCTCTTATAAAATTGGCATTGATAGTCCACAAAATTTTAGCAAGTATTTCACCCAAGAGTTTGGTATTAGCCCGACCGAATTTAGGAAACAACTTCCAGTTCCAAAAAACGACCATATCGAACAAGATACTGATAATGACCCAGTTATCGAAAAACATTTAGTTCCGAAAAAACAAAAGCAATATATTTATCTTGGATTAGGTTTTGTCATTCTATTAATTGCTTCTTTAGGCGGTTATTTTTGGCAGAAAAACATTGTGTCTTTAGTAGATAAAAATACTTCGACCGAATTATCAGAGAATTCAATTGCTATTTTGCCTTTCAAAAACTTGGGCGATTCAAAAAACTCCTACTTTAGCGAGGGCATAATGGAGCAAATTCACAGCTCGCTCGCATCACTGAATGACCTTAAAGTTATATCTACAACTTCATCTAACAAATACCTAAATACCCAAAAAGCAATTCCACAAATTGCCCAAGAACTGCACGTGAATTATCTTTTAGGAGGCTCGGTTTTGCAACTTGAGAAACAAATCCGAATCACGGTTGAGCTCATCAGTGCAAAAGATGATAGGGTGGTTTGGACAAAAAGCTTTGAGGGTGATACCAAAAATATATTTTCTTACATGAATACGGTATCGAAAGAAGTCGCTGGCGAACTGAATCATAAACTGAGTGGTGGTCTTGTCAATAAATTAAATAAATTCCCGACTAAAAATTTAGCCGCTTACAATGACTTTTTGCAAGGACAACAACTTGTACAGACTCGTACCAAAGAAAAAATAGAAGCCAGTATTACAAAATTCGACGATGCCATCAAACTCGACCCTGTATTTGCCGATGCGTACGCTAACAAGGCTGTTGCCTATTTTTTGATGGGTGAAGACCAACTAATGGACGTAGAAACTTCCTATAAGATGGCAGAAAAAAATGCCCTAACTGCCATCAGAATTGATACC
>NZ_JAYWCU010000204.1:0-7388 GCF_043780375.1 Emticicia sp.
CCCTACTACATTTAGTAGTACCGCTCAATCTCTCTATTCCATAGTTTTGAACAAAATTTCAAAAGCTATGAAAACTATCTCCTTATATCTTTTTTTCATTATTTTCTGTGAGTCTGCATTCAGTCAAAGCATTACTATTTCACCTGGCACTACAGAGAATCCAGCCATGATTGATATAAAAAGTGATTATCAAAGAGGCGTTAGAATTCCCTCTATGGGAACGGTCGAACGTTTGGGTATTCAAAATCCATCAAACGGATTTACGGTATTTGATAGTGATAAAAAAGGATTATGTAGTTTTTTTGATAAAAACTGGTATTGTTCGATAAAAGATAGTATCGTTGATACGCAGCTCCAACTAAAATTTGCATCAGATAGCACAGCAGATGATAATTTTGGTCATGCTGTTGCTATTTCAGGCACAACCGCCATTGCGGGTGCTCCCAATGCAGAAGTAAACACCAATACCAATCAAGGGGCTGTTTATATTTATTCTTACAGCACTTCTTCTAAAACTTGGACACAAACCCAAAAATTAATTGCTGCTGACGGAGTTACAAATGATAATTTTGGAGCAAGTGTTGCCTTAGTTGGAAACTACATGATAGTAGGTGCTCCTGGAGCCAGTTCAAATACTGGTGCAGCATATATTTACAAAAAAATTAGTAATGTCTGGACACAGGAAGCCAAAATCATCCCTTCTGATGGTCTTACAAGCGATAGATTTGGTGTTTCTGTTAATTTTTTTGTAAATGCTTCAAGTATCCCTTTTGCTTTGATTGCTTCTTCTGGAGACGATAATCCTTCTCCGAGCCTTACAAATTTAGGTTCTGCATATTTATATTCTCCTGTTTCTTCAGTTTGGACTTTTCAGCAAAAATTTGTCGAAACAACAGGATTTAATTCTGATGGCTTCGGAATGGTTGTTAGATTTAAAGATGAAAACACAATTGTTGTAGCTAAACCAAGAGCTGACAATGGTTCAATAAATGATAGTAATACTGGTAAAGTATATACTTACCGTAAACCTGCTTCAACATGGTCATTAGTACAAACATTTGCACTTTCTCAAAATAATGACTTGGGTGAAGATGTAGCAATTAATGGCGATTATATGGTTGTAGGCTATCGGTTTGGAGCAAGAGTCTATAAATACAATACTACTACCAATTTATGGATAAATAGCCCTAAAACCCTAATTTCACCATATAGTGCGGTCTATTTTGGTGCTTCTGTTGCCATTGATGGTGATAGAATTTTAGTAAGAGATACCTATTACAATTATGGTGTTTTTTACAAATTGACCAATAGCAGTACTAATACTTGGACGGCCTATCAGACAGTCAGTTTTTCAGGATTTTGCTACCATATCAATACCGAAGGGCATATTTCGGCCTTGGAAAATGGACTGTTTATTGGCGGAGAAGGTGAAGAAAGTTGTAGTTTCAGACCTGGAAAATTAGTCTTTGGAGAATATAACAATAATTGAGGTGGGAATAAATTAAATTGTCATAAAAGGTTTCTTAAACTTACAAAATAGTAAAGCCATGAAAAAAACATTCTTCTTAATAATGATTGGAGCTATCGTTTTTGCTTCAAAAACTTATTGCCAAAGTATTACACTGACTCCAAATACTCAAAGTATTATTGATGCCAATAGCACAACTCAAGGAGTGCTTTTTCCGAGGATGAATTCCTCTCAACGAACAGCTATTGGTAGCCCAGCCAATGGATTATTAGTTTATGATACCGATACCAATGGCTTTTGGTACAGCCAAAATGGCGTATGGACTGAACTTCCCAAAAGTAGTTTATGGAGTATGAATGGTTTAGCAGGAAACGAAATAAGAAATACTAATTCGGGTGGTTTTTGGTCGAATAATACCAGTATAGTTCCCTATGGAGCAACAAATATAACAAATCCGCCTACTGTACCAATTGCCGGTGCAGGCACTCGCATGATGTGGATTCCATCTCGAAGTGCTTTTCGTTGTGGCACAATCAATGGCGATGCTTGGGATGCAGCAAACGTAGGTTTACATTCTTTTTCTTCTGGCTATAACTCAAGAGACACTGGCATTGGAAATGTAGCTTTTGGCACAAACGCTATTTCAGACGGCACATCAAATACTATTGCTTTTGGAGAAAATACACAAGCAACGGGCAATAATGGGCTGGCAATGGGCTATGGTGCAAGAGCAAACGCTTTGTATGGCGTAGCCATTGGTAATAACTCAATTGCCGACGGAACTTCCAACACGATTGCTATTGGCGAACTTAACAACGCTTCTGGAACAAACTGCGTTGCCATCGGCACTGGTATTAATGCCAATTCATATTATTCGGTAGCTATGGGTTATTATAATCTTTTCCCCGTGACCAATGCTACTTCTTGGGTAGCTACCGACCCACTTTTTACTATAGGAAATGGACAAAACAGTGCAGCAAGAAGCAATGCCATGATGATTCTGAAAAATGGAAATGTTGGACTCGGTGTATCACCAGTTGCTTTATTTCACAACCATCAAGTCAATAATAGTTCAAAAAGTATCATGAAACTGAGTAATTCATTGTCAGGCATTACTGCCACTGATGGATTGGATATTGGTTTTGAGCCTAATGTCGCAAACGCAAGGCTTTGGAATTATGAAAATGGAAGTTTTTCAATCGGTACAAATAATGCGGAGCGAGTCAATATTTCGAGTGCAGGAAATGTAGGAATCGGAGTAAATAATACGATTGGTTATAAATTATATGTAAGCGGCCCTACTGCAATTACAGGAAATTTACTACTCAGTAATCTTTCGGGTACTGGCGACCGACCTGTTTATGTAGATGCCAGTGGCTTTTTGATTGAAGGCACGGCCCCATCAACCACTAATACCACTACAAAATACCATAATGTGTCGGCTGCAAGTGCCAGAAATATAGGTGCAACATCCTCAACAAATTTTACCTACATGGCTACTGCTTGCTTAGCTTATTTTTCGAGTGCCGTAAAAAAAGGCGATGGGCAAATCGTAATGCCCGTAGAGTTTCCTGATGATGCAAATTTATCTGAAATTGTTTTGCATGCCGTTGATAATGTAATCGGTGATTTTTTAGAAGCCAGCCTAATAAGGGTTCCAAGAACAGGCACAGCTACTATTCAAACACCCATTGCTACCGTAAACACCGCTACATTGACATCAAGTATAAGTGTTCAAGGGGCAACATTGGCCATTTCTCCAGCAATTACGGTTGATAATTCATCTTTTTACTATTATATTTTGGTTGATATTAGTTCAGGCGGAGCAAATTGGGGTAATAATGCCTTAGCCCTTCGAGGTGTAAGATTCAAATATACTATCACTTACTAATTTTTGTATCAATTTGAGTAGTATTATTTCATTTATTCAAGTAAATTAACTATTCGTTAGTCATAAAATCTAATGAATTTCTACTTTTGAGCAAAGCAACTATATTATGAAAACAAGAGTAAATACTGTTAAAGCTCTATTTTTGTTTTTTTATTGTTGTCAATCATCAGTTGCCTTCTCAAAAATGGACTCTACTGTTTTTTGGGAAGACAGCGTTCGTTATTATTTAGACAATGGGATTATTCAAGTTGGATTTGATAAGCGAATGGGCGGTGCTTTAAGTTATTTTGAAAGAAAATCGAATGGAATAAACATCATCAATAACCATGATGCAGGCAGACAAGCGGGTTTTGAAACACGTATTTATCCCGACAATCCTTCTACTTGGAAACCCCATCCTACTGCAAAATATTTGTCCGATGTTTATCCCGATTCGGGCGGGGCTTCACGAGAATGGAACGGGCTTCCACAAGGAAACTTTTACAACCAATATTTTAATAATGCAGAAAATTTGGGAGGCATACCCGAAAAAATAGTGTTTGATAAGCCAAAAGGCATTTTATATATCAAATCGAAGCTATGGGAATGGGGTTTCGTGAATAATGAAAATGGTGTTTATAAAAAAATTGATGCGGGTGCATACAACGAATACTGGGTTAGTTTGACTGGAATTTCGGCGAATTTCACTGTAAAACAAGTGCGAAATATTCCGTATTTTGTGAGTAATACCAATGTTGGGGTTTCACTCCATTTGTTTATCAATCTCAACTATCCATTTGCCAGTAAATGGCAAACTTACAACGAAACTAATCCTTATACCAGCCAAACGACTCAGACAAGAACAAGCTTTTCACCTAATCAGAATAATTTTTGGACAATCCCCACCGAAAAATGGGTAGCCATGACCAATCAAGCAGATATTGGCATGGGAATTTATACAAAAGATGCTCGTTTTAGCTTTTTATATGCTGAAAAACAATACAAAAATGAGTGTCCTTCGCCGTTACTTACTTGTACCGACGAACAAAAATATTCTTTTGGTACTTTTTCATTTAGCACTTATGGCTTTCCTTGCGGTGAACCTTGTACAACACCTAATAACTCTACGACGCTAAATTTTAGTTTTTTAGCAGGAAGCATAGCCGAAATTCGTCAGTTTTCTTATCAAAAGCAAATAAATCCTTGCGATAATATTGTTGCATTGAGTAGCAAAAATGATGATTTAACGGGCAATTCTACCATAAAATCAAGGCTATTGATTGATGCCAACAACAAAATTTCTAATACATCCACGATTTATCAAACAGGGCAATCAATTCTACTAAAACCTGGGTTTAATGTAGTGAGTGGTGCAGTTTTCAAGACTTCAATTAGTGCAAATCCTTGCGATTAGAGCAAATTTGATGATTGACTTTTCAAATTCTATTTACCACAGAACGATTATCTCTTCTAAAGTTTTTTTCTCTTCTTTCTTGGTCAAAATTCTTACTCCTTCCCGCTTAATAAAGTTAAAGGTTTGTAATTGCACAAACAAAATAAAATTTTCTATCTTTATTTCTATTTACTAACCAAAATGTAATCACTTCTGCATGAAAACACTAAGCCTTACCCTCTTTTTGGTACTTATTTGTAGTTTTGGATTTACTCAAACTGCCCAAAGCAGAAAAATACTTGATAGCTTAAAGCATCAATTATCTGTTGCCAAACGTGATACCAATCGAGTTTTAATAATGGTTTCACTGGCTGAGCGGTTTCGAGAACCAAAACCAGATTCCAGTGTGGTGTTTGGATATCAAGCAATTAAATTGGCTCGCCAAATCCATTTCCCCAAAGGAGAAATACGTGCCTTGGCTTTCGTTGGTCGTACATTAATAGATTTAGGTAATTTACCAAAATCGTTACAAATGCAATTCGAGGCTTTACAAATTGCGGAGAATAATCATTTACCAATAGAAGCAGCACTTCCATTAAGTCATATTGGCAGTGTTTATGCTACCTTGGGCAATCACCCGAAAGCACTGAACTATTACCAACAATCGAAGGCAATCAATGAACGAAATCATCAAAAAGCCACAGGTGTGAAAATGAATATTGGAAATATTCTCGAGAAAATGAATCAATTAGATTCGGCTTTGTATTACACAACTGAGGTTTATCAAGAACTTCTTCAATCAAAGGACAACATCAATCCCATAATTTTTAGAAATTTTGGTAACATTCATGCTAAATTAGGTAATAATCGCCTTGCCATGAATTATTACAAAAAAAGCCTTCAATTCTACCAAGATGGCAGTAGAGGGAGAACGAAAGCTATTGTGCTTAATCAGATTGCTAAATTATTCCAAAAAGAAAAGCAACTTGACTCAAGTATTCATTATGCTCAGAAAGCACTTACAGAATCGAATCTGACTTCTTATAAGCAAGGTGCTTTAGAAGCTGCATCTTTATTGTCGGAATTATACGAGACAATAGACCCTAAAAAATCATTTCAATATTTCAAAATAGCTGCTGCTGCCAAAGATAGTTTATTTGGAGCAAGTCAAACACAAGCATTGCAAACTATCGTAGTTGATGAACAAGTACGTCAACGAGAAATAGAAAGTCAAAGATTGGCTTATCAAAATCGTTTAAAGCAATATTTATTACTGGCTGGTTTAAGTGTTTTTTTTATTATTGCTTTTATTCTATATAGAAATAATCAGAAAGAGAAAAAAGCCAAAAACTTACTTCAAGAACAAAAAGATAAAGTTGAAAGCACTCTTTCTCAACTCAAATCCACCCAAGCCCAACTTATCCAATCCGAAAAATTAGCTTCTCTCGGCGAACTCACCGCAGGCATCGCCCATGAAATTCAAAACCCTTTGAATTTTGTCAATAATTTCTCTGAATTGAGTGTGGATTTAATAAAAGAGATTCAAGACGAGAGAAAAAAGACAATAGAAAAACGTGATGAATTATTGGTAAATGAGCTACTTGATGACCTTGCTCAAAACCAAGAAAAAATCAACCATCACGGCAAACGAGCAAGTAGCATTGTAAAAGGAATGCTCGAACATTCAAGAGCAAGCACAGGTGTAAAAGAATTGACTGATATTAATGCTTTGGCTGATGAATATTTAAGACTTGCTTATCATGGTTTACGTGCAAAAGATAGTTCATTTAATAGCGATTTCAAGACAGATTTTGATGAAAACTTACCCAAAATCGAAGTCATTCCGCAGGATATTGGGCGGGTTTTATTGAATTTGATTAATAATGCTTTTTATGCTGTTCGAGAAGTAGAAAAGCCTTTGGTGGTGATAAAAACGGAGCAGACAAATAACCAAGTCATCATCAAAGTTACCGACAACGGCACAGGCATGACCGACGAAGTCAAAGCCAAAATCTTCCAACCTTTCTTCACTACAAAACCTACTGGGCAAGGCACGGGTTTGGGGCTTTCACTCACTTATGATATTGTGACGAAAGGGCATGGCGGCACATTGGAAGTCGAATCTACTGAGGGGGTAGGAACAACATTTATAATAACATTTTAAAGTCATCACAATGAAACGGATTAAAAGTTATTTATTCATCATATTTATCATATTTAATTATCCACTTGCGTCATTCGGAAAAAATGATACAATTCGTTTGAATAATTTTTGTCAGTTGGCATTAAAATATTCAGAAGTTAACAGAGATAGTGCTATTTATTATGCTGATGTTGCTTTTTCAATTGCAGAAAAATTAAATCAAAAATTTTACCAGGCAAGTATCCTGAGCGACCTCGGCTATACATTGTTGAGTAGCGGAGACTATGGAAATGCCCTTACTAAATTACTTTTAGCCCATAAATTAATTGAAGATAAAAATATTGCAAAAGATGTTATTATCACGCCATTTTTTAAGCAATATTTTACCAGCAATGACCCTAAAATAAATAGAATAATATTATTAGGGTATATTAAAAATAGCCTGGCTATGTTGTATGGCCGCACGGAAAATTTTGATAAACAACTATCAGAATTAAAAGAAGCAAAAAACATA
>NZ_JAYWCU010000205.1:0-21593 GCF_043780375.1 Emticicia sp.
ATTTGAAGGAGTTTTACTATGTATTTGGAGTTGTTGGCAGAATGTTGGAATAAAAAAAGCCTGATAAAATATTGATTATCAGGCTTTTATGATTTATTATGTGGTAATTAGTGACCGTGTAGGGATTCAAACCCCAAACCTTCTCATCCGTAGTGAGACGCTCTATTCAGTTGAGCTACACAGCCATTTTTTATTAATTTCCAATTATCATTTTCCTGATTTGGGACTGCAAAGGTAACGTTTTAAAATGCTTTTGCCAAATACTTTTTTAATTTTTTAATTGATTAATTTCATCTAAATCAAGATTCTTGAAATAATCATATATTTTCATAATTATAGCTAATGCAACCGTAACTTCTGCCGCTGCAACAACCATTACAAACAAAGCTAACATTTGTCCTTGTAAACGATTAGGGTCATATTGACTAAACGCAACAAGATTCAAATTCACTGCATTAATCATTAGTTCGATGCCCATCAGAATCAAAATGGCATTGCGTTTCGTAAGAACAACCGCCAAGCCTATCGAAAAAAGCAAGGCACTAATAATTAGATAATTTTGAATATAAATCATTGTTTATTAGATATTAACTTTATGGCTCTAATTTTTCTCTTTTTTTGCGATAAATGCTGCTCCCACAAGAGCTGCCAGAAGTAAAATACCCACAACTTCAAAAGCAAAAATATAATCAGTCATTAAATTAACTCCGATTTGTTTCACAGTGCTGCCCGTGTGTATTTGTTTACTGATAATGTTAAAATTTGCTTCTAAAATAACTTTCAAATACGCCAAAAACAACAAAACTGCCACTAAAACTGCCCAAAAAATATTGTGATGCGACACTAAAATCTTATTTGGCTGATTGGTTTGGCGTTGGGTATTTTTATTATTGGTTAGCATAATTCCAAAAATCATTAACACTAAAATTCCGCCCACATAAATCATAATTTGACTTACTGCCAAAAAATCTGCCCCAGCAAAAACGTATAATCCCGATACACCCAAGAGTGTCAATAGCAGACTGAAAGCAGCATAAAATACGTTTTTGGTAAACAATAAAAATAATGCTCCGCCAACGGTAATTACAGCGAAAACAAAGAATATGATTTGTTTAATGAGTTGATAGTCAATATTTTGTAGAAAATTTTTCAACAGTTCTTTATTGGTCTTTAGGTGTAATCTTGATAGTTGGTTTGAAAACAGGTTTTGGTGTAGCTGTTTCAGTTTTTTCTTCCTTAACTTCTTGACTAATAGTAGTTTCAGCAGGTTTTACAACAGGCTTAAAACTTGGTTTAAAAGCAGGTTTTGGTGTAGCTGTTTCGGTTTTTTCGTCCTTAACATCTTGACTAATAATAGTTTCAGCAGGTTTTACAGCAGGCTTGAAACTTGGTTTAAAAGCAGGTTTTGGCTTATTACTTAACTCCACAACTGGTTCCTGATTATTTGCTGAAGGCTGTGAGCTTTTCTTCAACGCTTCTTTTTCTGCTACAAACTGCTCATACAATTTTCGTTTTTTATCAGCTTGGTCAGCAGAAAGATTTGAGAATTCGAAGTTCATTTGCGTAATATCCACCACACTAAAATCATATTCGGTGGTCATTGTCAAACACTCTGTTGGGCAAACGGTTGTACATAGCCCACAAAAGCAGCACTTTGCCATATCAATATCGAATTTTGCTGCATAAAGCCTTACAGGCGAGCCGTCAGAAGTATAACTAATGACTTCCGAAGATTTGATTGGCTCAATATCAATACAATCAACAGGGCAGATTTTTGCACATTTATCACAAACAATGCAATCATCAATTTCACAATCTAATTGATAACGTCCATTGTCAGGTACTGGAAGCAATTGATGAGGATATTGCAATGTAACGATGCCCGTTTTCAAGTCAAAATAATTCGAATCTTGCATCGCATAAGGTTTTCTACTACGCCGTGCATTCCAAAAGTGCTTGAGCGTTAGACTCATGCCTTTTAACGTAGTTTTTATCCCCCGACTAATATTTTTAAAATAAGTGGACATTTGATGTTTTGAGGCTCACAATTATTGATTTCGCAAAGATACTTTCAAAATTATTATTTTAAGTATAATTTTAATGCCATTTAATAAGAAAACACTATAAATTATACAACAATTAAGCCAAAAGGCATTTTTACGACCACCAACCTATTTATATTTAATTCTTTTACTCAATCATTTTTTCTTAGAAATTCCTACCTTTGTAGAATACTTTAAAGGATAAAAACCTTTCAACAATGAAACAAATATTAAATCTTACCTTAGAGCCAGAAGTAGCTTTTGATGAGGCAGTTTTGCGTCAACATATTCAGCAAAAATATCTACAAATATCTGATAGCCAAGACTTTAATCTTCAAAAACTTCGTCAGTCAATTGATGCCCGAAAAGGACAAGTAAAAGTAAACCTCGAAGTAGAAATTTCGTCAGGAGAACCTATTTTGCCTGTCATGGAATTCAAGAAAGATTATCCTGATGTAAGTAACCAAAAACAAGCAATCATAGTAGGAGCAGGGCCGGGGGGAATATTTGCTGCTTTGCGTTTAATTGAGTTGGGAATTAAACCAGTTTTACTCGAAAGAGGAAAAGATGTACGTGCCAGAAGGAGAGATTTGGCAGCTATCAACAAAGATCATGTTGTAAATCCAGAATCAAATTATTGTTTTGGCGAAGGTGGAGCAGGTACCTATTCTGACGGAAAGCTTTATACTCGTTCCAAAAAACGTGGCGATGTTCGACGTATTTTGGAAATTTTAGTTGCTCATGGTTCAACGCCCGAAATTTTGTTTGATGCACATCCCCATATCGGTACAAATAAGTTGCCAAGCGTAGTAGCCGATCTTCGAGATAGTATTTTGAAGGCAGGTGGTGAAGTATATTTCGACACCAAAGTGATTGATTTTCAGGTAATTAATAATCAAATGCGGGGAGTAATGACCGCTGATGGACGAGAGTTTATAGGAATTGGGGTCATTTTGGCAACTGGTCATTCTGCCCGTGATATTTTTGAATTGCTGCATACAAAAAACATTCATATTGAAGCAAAACCTTATGCAATGGGTGTTCGCATTGAGCATCAGCAAAGCCTCATTGACGAGCATCAATATCATCGAAAAGAACGAGGTTTGCTTCCCGCAGCATCATATAGTTTAGTTGCCCAAACATATTATAAAAATATCCAACGAGGCGTTTTTAGTTTTTGCATGTGTCCAGGGGGCTTTATTGTGCCATCCGCTACTGCCGAAGGAGAATTGGTTGTGAATGGTATGTCACCTTCACGTCGAGATTCAAAATATGCCAATTCGGGAGTAGTTGTGGCAATAAATGAGGTAGATTGGCAGAAATACAAGCATTTGGGAGCATTGGCTGGGCTACAATTGCAAAAAGACGTTGAGCAAAAGGCATTTCAAAGAGCAGCCAGTAGTAGTTTAGCAAGCTCAAAAACACATTGTCAATTAGCACCCGCCCAGCGGTTAAGTGATTTTCTAAACAATAAAATCTCACCAGAATTATTACCAACGTCTTATCAACCAGGTTTGGCTTCGATGGATTTGGTAGAAGTGCTACCCGATATTATTGCTCGACCTTTACAAGAAGGATTGAAAGAATTTGACAAAAAAATGCGAGGTTATGTAAGCAATGATGCACAATTGATTGGTATTGAAAGTAGAACTTCTTCTCCCGTTCGAATTCCACGAGATAAAGAGTCATTGGAGCATTTGCAGATAAAAGGTTTATTTCCGTGTGGAGAAGGAGCTGGTTTTGCAGGAGGAATCGTTTCGGCGGCAATGGATGGAGAAAGATGTGCTGAACAACTTGTAAGGATTTATGGTTAGTATAAAAAAGTTTTTTTTGTATCTTGCCAATAATATCCAAACCCCAAACACTTGACAAACATATAATAACGTGAATTTTGCTAAATTTACTGAAAATTTAAATAATCGCTTAAAGCATCAGTCTTTACCAGGACACGAGGAAATTGTTCAGAAAATGGCTCCTTATCGCTTGAGATTAAATGCCGAACCGAATGAAAATACTCGACGAAGTGCAGTTTTGTTGATGTGTTATCCGAAGGGTGAAGAAGTTTTTTTGCCTTTGATTCTCCGTCCGCAATATGATGGAGTTCATGGTGGACAAATGGCATTTCCGGGGGGTAGAGCAGAGTTTAAAGACAAGAACATTCAAGCCACGGCTCTTCGTGAAGCCCAAGAAGAAATCGGTATTAAAGCGATTGACGTAAAAGTTATTAGTAATCTCACCGAATTATTTATTCCACCATCAAATCTCTATTGTCAGCCAGTTTTAGGTTATATGTCTTATTGCCCCGATTTCTATCCTGACGAACGTGAAGTTGCAGGTGTTTTTGAAGTATCGGTTTCAGAGATTCTTGACCCTTCGATTGTTCAAATTCGTACTGTTGAGGCGAGAGGTATAAAATTCGAAACCCCTTGCTTTATTATTCAAGAGCAAGTCGTTTGGGGTGCAACTGCATTAATTATTGCTGAACTGGTGGAGATTTTAAGAAATTAAAACAACAAATTTTAAAAAATCAATCAAATGCGTATTGCTTTAAAATCAAGTGTTATTTTATTTTTGTTTATAACTACAAATGTTTCATGTCAGAAGAAAAACGAACCTTGTGTGCCAAAAATGTGGTATCAAGATGCTGATAATGATGGGCTTGGTAGTAAAACAATTAGCTATGAAACTTGCGAACAACCTATCGGTTATGTTTCAAATTCAAATGATGACAATGATAATCCGAATAAAAATCCAGTTTCTATTATCCCATCTACTGGCTACAAAACAGCTACTACTTATCCGACTTTGAAAGCAATTTGGGCAGATGAGTTTGATGGGACAAGTTTAAATGAAAAAAACTGGAATTATGAGTTAGGAGACGGCTGTCCTAATAATTGTGGCTGGGGAAATAATGAGTTGCAATATTATAAAAAAGAAAATACCTCTGTCAAGGATGGATATTTGATTGTACAAGCAAAAGCCGAATCGAATGCTGGAAAGAAATACTCATCTTCAAGACTTACTACCCAAAACAAAATAAATCTCAAATACGGGAGAGTAGATATTCGGGCTGCACTCCCAAAAGGGCAAGGTATTTGGCCTGCATTATGGATGTTGGGTAAAAATATTAATGAAGTGAGTTGGCCTTATTGTGGTGAAATAGATATAATGGAGATGATTGGTGGTAACGGCAATGATAATACTTTACATGGTACAGCTCATTGGGCGAATGGCAGCAACCATGCACAATATAGCGGAAATGTAAAGTTGGCTACTGGAATTTTCAATGATGAATTCCATGTTTTTTCTATTATTTGGGACGAAAAGAAGATTGCTTGGTATTTAGATGATAAAAAATTCCATGAAATTGATACAACTCCTGCTGGTCTGAGCGAATTTCAAGCAGAGTATTTTTTTATAATTAATTTGGCTGTTGGGGGGAATTGGCCCGGAAATCCTGACGGAGCAACTACTTTTCCACAGTATTTAGTGGTTGATTATATTCGTGTCTTTCAATAGAAATGCTGCATCAAGTAAAATTCCTATGTACGATCGCTAAGACATAATCACAAAACCCGCCAAAATGGTTTGTTTTAAATGTATTTTAGATAAAAGTTTATATTTTATCTACAAAAAATACTTTTTCGTGTCTATACGACAATTATTCCTTTGTTTTTTATTTACATTTGTTGCTCATTTATAAGTGTTATAAAAATATCAACAAAACAATTAATAAAAATAACTTCAACCTACGTTTTGAATATGAAAAAAGGTATTTTATTGTATGCACTTTTATTTGGTGCATTTGGTTTACAAGCCCAAAAACGAGTCTTAATTTTTTCATTAACACGGGGCTTTCATCACAATTCTATCAAAGAAGGCAATCAGTTTTATCTTGACTTAGGCAAAAAAGAAGGTTTTGCCGTTGATACTACGACTAATCCTGCCAAATTTAATGAAGAAAACCTCAAAAAATACAATGCTGTTGTTTGGTTAAGTACAACCGGTGATGTGTTGAATCCTGCTCAGCAAGCAGATTTTGAACGTTATATCCAAGCAGGTGGAGGCTACGTAGGTATTCATGCAGCATCTGATACAGAATATAATTGGGCTTGGTATAATGATTTGATGGGTGGATATTTTGCCAGTCACCCAGGAGGGAAAGTCTCTAATGTTCAGAAGGGTAAAATGATTACACTCGACAAAACTTTTCCTGCGTCTGCTCATTTTCCTGAAACATTTGAAAAAACTGACGAATTTTATGATTTCAAATCTTTGAAAAAAGACATTTTGAAATTTATAGTAAGAGTTGACGAAAATAGCTATCAAATGGGTAAAATGGGCGATTTTCACCCAATGGCTTGGTACCACGAGTTTGACGGGGGAAAAGCATTTTATTCAAATTATGGACATACGCCCGAAACTTTCACAGAGCCTTTGATAACTGAGCATTTTTGGCAAGGTTTGAAATGGGCAATGGCTGAAAAATTGGATTATACGAAAGCTCGAACGCAAAGAGCTCCCGAAGAAAATCGTTTTGAACGTACAACTTTGGTTACAAATCTCAATGAACCTACCGAATTGGTAGTTTTACCAAACGGAAAAGTGATTTTTGTAGAACGAAAAGGTTTAGTGAAAGTTTGGAATCCGGCGACCAATAAAGTCAAAATTGCTGCTCAGATGCCAGCCTATACCAAGTTTGAATATGGTCTGATGGGCGTGGGCATTGACCCAAATTTTGCTCAAAACAACTGGATTTATTTCTATTATACGCCAGACGACACCCGTGAAGTTACAAAAGATAATTTTCTGTCGAGATTTGAATATGATGACAAGAAAGATACTGTCGTGTTTTCTTCCGAAAAAGTAGTTTTGCGTGTAGGCGTAAAGCGTGATGAATGTTGCCATACGGGCGGTTCAATTGACTGGGATGGCAAAGGGAATCTTTTCCTTTCAACAGGTGATGATACCAATCCTTTTGCTTCGGATGGTTATGCTCCGATAGATTTTCAAGCAGGTCGCTCTGGTTGGGACGCTCTCCGTTCATCAGGAAATACCAATGATTTGCGTGGAAAAATTTTGAGAATTACGCCACAAATGGATGGTTCGTATAAAATTCCCGAAGGAAATTTATTTGCTGATGGTACAAATAAAACTCGTCCAGAAATCTATGCGATGGGTATGCGTAACCCTTACAGAATAGCGGTTGATAAGCGTAGTGGTTACTTGTATTGGGGAGATGTTGGGCCAGATGCTGGAAAAGGCAATGACAAACGTGGGCCTGAAGGTATCGTAGAATTCAATCAAGCTCGTAAACCAGGTTTCTTTGGCTGGCCAATTTTCACAGGACCAAACTTTGCCTACAATCACTATAATTTTGCTGCCAAAGAATCGGGCGATAAGTATGACCCGCTCAAACCAATCAATGATTCACCAAATAACACGGGTTTGACTGAACTTCCACCTGCACAAAAAGCATGGATTTATTATGGTTATGGAGACTCAAAATTGTATCCTGAATTTGGTAAAGGTGGCTGTAATCCAATGGCTGGGCCCGTGTATTACTCGGAAGATTATGACAAAAGCCCGAAGAAACTGCCAAGTTATTTTGACGGGAAGTTTTTTGCTTATGAGTGGATGCGTGACTGGATTTATTTAGTAAGTATGGACAAAGAAGGAAATTATACTGGAATGGAGCGTTTTATGCCAAATACCAAGTTTGCTCATCCAATGGACATGGCTTTCTCGAAAGATGGTCGCTTATTTGTCTTAGATTATGGTATGAACTGGTTTACTCAGAATGAAGATGCCACACTTTCAGTAATTGAATATAATGCAGGAAATCGGAAACCAGTAGTGTTTGCCAAAGCTGATAAAAAAGCTGGTGCAGCTCCATTGACAGTAGCTTTCTCTTCAGCAGGAACGATGGACTATGACAAAGATGCTTTGAAATATTCTTGGAATTTTGGTAAAGGTTTACCCGCAAATACACAACCAAATCCCAAAATGACTTTTGCAAAAGCAGGTGAATACAACGTTGTTTTGACTGTGAGTGATGTGGCAGGAAATAAAACAATGCAAAATGTAAAAATAAAGGTGGGCAATGCCGAGCCAAAAGTAAGTATTGCTGTGAAAAGCAATAAAACATTCTTCTTTGATGACGAAAAAATTGACTATGAAGTAAATGTTTCCGATAAAGAAGATGGTACTACTGCCAAAGGAATTGATGCGGGTGATGTGGTTGTCAATATCAATTATTTGGAAGGTTATGACAAAACAATGATTGAGCAAGGACACAAAGAAAACATGAACTTTGCGGCAGGAAAACGTTTGATTGACCTGAGCGATTGTAAGGCTTGTCATGCAGTTGATAAAAAATCTATCGGGCCAGCTTATATTGATGTAGCAAAAAAATATCGTCGTGGACAAACTGCCATTAATCAATTGGCTGAGAAAGTAATCAAAGGTGGTGGTGGTGTTTGGGGCGAACAAGCAATGGCGGCTCACCCGCAAGTTTCACTTCCTGATGCCCGTGACATGGTAGATTATATCTTGTCATTGAATGATACCAAGAAGGCTTCTCAACCAACGAAAGGAAAATACGAAACGTCGGCTCATAAAGGCAAAAAAGCAGGTGCCTACATTATTCAAGCAACATATACTGACAAAGGTGGAAAAGTAATAGGTCCATTAACAAGTTCAGAATCAATTGCTTTGCGTAGTTCAAAAGTAAAAGCTGCTACTTATGATGAGGCGAAAGGTGCATCAAAATTCAACGTTGAGGCATTGGGTGGAGAAATTGTTACAACGACCGAAACAGATAGTTATATCATGTTTAGAAACATTGATTTTACTGGTGTAAAAACATTGGTTATTAGTGCTTTTTCTCAAAAAGGACAAACAGTTGGCGGTAAAATTGAAGTACATACAGGTTCTCCAACGGGTGCATCTTTAGGAGAAGTTGAAATACCAGAAATGAGTATGGCTCCGCTGAAATTAAGCGTAAATGTTGCTGGAACACAAAATGTATATTTGGTTTTCAAAAATCCAAAAGCTGAAGGAAAACCATTATTTGGCGTAAGTACAATTGATTTTTTGAATAAATAGAAAATTAATAGTCAACAATTGAGTTATAAAATTGCTATAATACCTAATAAATTGGTAAAGAAAGTATTCGTAATGTACTTACAAACAATAAATTAATAGTAAAAGAGTCCTATGAGATTTATTTCATAGGACTCTTTTACTATATAGAAATACAGAATATCGTCAAGCTAATTAGTAGGTAATGTATTAGACTTCCTGCGAAAGTATTTTAAGTCGAAAAACACATCTTCTCGGCTACAAATAGAGCAAATTTTTCAATCGTAGCGGTGCTATGGAATTCCATTCGGGCTTCAAAATTCCCTCAATTTTCGCTTGAAAATCTACTATTTTTCAATCATAAAACACTTTCGCAGGAAGTCTATTGATGTTTGCGGGTTTGAGTATTTTGAAATAAGCCATTATTGCTACTAATAAATATTAGCAAACTAAAGTAACATAAAAAAAGCAAGTTGGAAGTAGAGTCTTCTAACTTGCTAATAATTATTTTTTTGAAAATTGCTTTATACTAAATTTAAACAATTTTTAATTTCTGTCCTTTCTTAACCGCATTTGAATGTAATCCATTCATTTTCTTTATTTTTTCAACCGATATACCACCATAACGTTGAGAAATACTCCAAAGTGTATCTCCTCTTTGAACTACGTGGTATTTAGGTTTGTTTTTTTCGATTGAATTTTTATTTTTTCTTTCTGCTTTAATAGTTCGTTCAATTTCAACCACTTCTTCATCATCATGTAAAATGATTAATTTCTGACCAACCATAATTTTTGAAGATTTGAGCTTATTCCAAGTTTTCAAATCATACGTATCTACATTATACTTATCGGCAATTTTATTCAAAACATCGCCTCTTCTCACGGTATAAGTCTTTTTCTTAACCTTGTGAATTTTCTTGATATCATCTTCAACTTTGGCGGGTTTATCTAATTCTTCTACAATCGTTTCGCCATTATTCCTGTCATTTGATGCCGAATAGTTAGTATTACCCCCAATAATGATAACTCCTCGCTCCGAATTGTTAGATGCTAAAATCACAGGTTCGATTCCTCGTCCTTGTGCTGAATCTAAAATCATTTGGCGATTAGCTTCGAAATATGCATAGTTAACGGCCGGTATTTTTAGCTCAAAACCCTTTGAATGAGCTGGTAAAACACCTTTCAAAATCTGGGGATTTAATTTTTGAATATCGTCTATACTAATACCACTTGCATTCGAGAAAGTCTCAACATCCAAAAATCCGTCAATCGTAACTGTTTCAGTCGTAACTGGTTCCATGATTTCTTCTGGAAAAATTCCATATTCATCAGCATGGAGCATCATGTACATAATTGCTGTAAATTGAGGTACATAAGTACGGGTATCTTTATGCAAAAAAGGGTGCAATTGCCAGTAATCTCTTACATTTCCTGCTCTACGAATAGCACGGCGTAGATTTCCTGGACCAGTATTATAAGAAGCCAATACCAGTTCCCAATCACCAAAAATACTGTATAGTTGTTTGAAATATTTGCAAGCGGCTTCTGTTGATTTTTCAATATCCATTCTATCATCAACAAACTCATTTACCCTCAATCCAAAGTCACCGCCAGTGGGCTTCATAAACTGCCAAAGTCCAACTGCTTTTGCGTGCGAAATAGCTTTCGGATTCAAACCTGATTCGAGCATTGAAAGATATTTCAATTCATCGGGCATATTATATTTTGCCAAGTATTTTTCGAAAATAGGAAAATAAAAATTTTTCCTTTCAAGCATTTTCTTTGTAAAACTTGGTTTTTTATAGATAAAATAATCTACAAAACTATGCACAGTAGAGTTATATTGCAGTGGAATAGAGCGTTGCATTCGTTGGAAACCTTCTCGGACTTTATTCACATCGGCAGTCGGAATAAAGGCTTCAACGGTTGGTAACTCTTCAACTAATGAATCTTCGGGAGAGACCGTAACAGCCTCTTGAGGAATAACCGACTGTGAGTAAGTGATGAAACTTGTGCAGCTAAGAAAACCTGTCAGGAGGAATAGCTTTATACCATCCAATGAATTGTTGCCTAATTTCTTGATTTTTTTCATATTGATATTTTGCGAGGTGTTTTTCGCTGAATTATGTGTTATAGGAAAGCAAATCTTTTCCAAAAATAATGTATTCTTGTTTTTTTGTCAAGTAAATATTAATATTTTTTCGTATTTTCATTTTTTTTTGAAAATAATGTTTGTTCAATAATGTATGTATATTTACAATATTTTAGCAAAAGCGAGCATATTTTCTTCATCAAAATTCTTGCCAAGAACTTGCAAACCTATTGGCAGACCCTCTGAGTTTTCGCCGTTAGGAACAGAAATACAAGGGTTTCCTATAACATTTGCTTGTACCGTGAAAATATCCATTAAAAACATTTTGAGTTGATCGTCTGATTTTTCCCCAATCTTTACGGCAGTGGTAGGAGTGGTAGGTGAAATCAGAAAATCATATTTTGATAAAATTTTATCAGTCGATTCTTTTATTAAACGTCGAACCCTCTGTGCTTTCGTATAATAAGCATCATAATAATCTGCACTAAGCACGAAAGTTCCTAAAATTATTCTTCTTCGAACCTCTGCACCGAAGCCTTCGGCACGAGATTTTTTATAGAGTTGCTCTAAGTTTTTCACGCCAGAAGCACGATGTCCATAGCGAACTCCATCAAATCTGGACAGATTTGAGCTTGCTTCGGCGGTTGTAAGAATATAATAAGTAGGCAGTAAATATTTCATCAAAGGATAATCTACTGCTTCCACGATATGTCCTTGTGCTTTGAGCCATTCTATTTTTTCAAAGGTTTTTGCTCGAACATCTTCGTCTAAACCTTCGCTTTCGAGTGCCTCACGCATGTATGCTAAGCGATATTGTTTTTTTGGAGAAAGATTTTTAGAATATTCGGGAACTGGTAAAAACGAAACTGTACTGTCATGGTCGTCTGCCCCAGCAATGATTTCGAGCAAAAGTGCAGCATCTTCAACATTTTTTGTAATTGGCCCGATGCAATCAAATGAAGAAGCATAGGCAATCAAACCCCAGCGGGAAACTCTCGAATAAGTTGGTTTTAGACCAACTACACCACAAAAAGCAGCGGGTTGCCTCACCGAACCGCCAGTATCTGAACCTAAAGATGCCAAACACATATCGGCTTGTACCGCCACTGCCGAAGCACCCGACGAGCCACCCGGAACACGAGTTGGGTCAGCAAAGTTTCGAGTTGGGCCAAAGGCAGAATTTTCGTTGGACGAACCCATTGCAAATTCATCGCAGTTTTGGCGACCAATGATAATTGCGTCTTCAGCAATAATTCGTTCTACTGCCGTAGCTGTAAATTGTGATTGAAAACCATTCAAAATCTTACTTGATGCTTGCAATCCGTGATTTTCGTAAGCCAAAACATCTTTCAAGCCAATAACCATTCCTGCCAAGCGTTTTGCAGTGCCATTTTTGATTTTTTTATCAATTTCTGCCGCTTTTTGAAGAGCTTCATCGGCATAAACTTTCAAAAAAACATTGAGATTTTTGTTTGCCTCTATCTGCTCTAGATAGTGGTTTACTAAGGCTACACAATTGGTTTCTTTACTTGCTAGTGCTTGTTTTATTTCTTTGAAAGAATTGTATTTGGTCATTTTTTGAATCATTCGTTATGTAAAAACAAAAAACAACAGCCACTCAGTTTTTGGCTGAGTGCTGTTGTTAAGAGGTTGTTTAAGTTTTTTTTTGCTGGTAAAAAATGTTGTTTTTTGGACTTAATCTAAGGTTGAAAAAGTAAAATTTTGCGAGCAAAATGAGCCTTTTTTGAACGAAGAGTAAGTTAAAAAGGTGCATTTTAAGCACAAATCAAAAAACTTAAACAACCTCTAAGACTGTTGCCTGAGCGAAGCCGAAGGCAACAATACAAATGCTTATTTTTCTTCCGAAGTTGCTTTTTCGATGTTTTCTTTTACTTCTTTCGTTGCATCCTTAAACTCACGAATTCCTTTTCCTAATCCACGAGCCAACTCAGGAAGTTTTTTTGCACCAAAAAAGAAAAGAACCACAACTAAAATCAAAATCATTTCTGTACTTCCGAGACCAAACATAGTATTATTTATTTAAAGTGTTTTATTACAATTATTAAACTACAAACGAAAAACCGTTACATATTTTTTCTTCTACAAATGTAAAAGTAAATTGGTAATTAAAAAATTAATTTCTGCTTAAACTTTAATAGGTTTACTCTTTTTCCATTGTTCAAATTTTGTTATTTCGCCGTCAATACTATTGATAATAAACATTAATAATGCCACATCGTCGGTAAGACCAATGAAGGGCAAAAAGTCAGGAATTAAATCAATTGGCGAGATAAAATAGATAAATCCTGCAATGATTTTCAATAAACTTGGTAGTTCAATCTGTCTGTATTCTCCTGTTGCATAGGCTTTTAATAAACTTCCGAGCAAGGTGATTTTTTCTCGAACTACATCAAATACACCACCTACGCCCAATTTTTGAGTTTTGAGTAAGGCATTTCGTAAAAGTTTAAGCAAACCATCTGCATTTTTTGCTATGCGAGGGGCTTTACCTAAAGCAATTTTGTAAAAAGATGATTTTAAAATATTAGAAAGCAAATCTTTTGTTTTTGAACTTATGGTAACCATTTTATAACAAGCTTTTTTTTAATTAATCTTTTAGCTATATTCGATAAACGAAAAAAACAATAAAAATTATCCATCAAATATAAAAAATGCAAAAAAAACATTCAAATACATTGTTTTATATTAGTTTTGTCCAATAAATTTGACACTTAATTTATAAGATAAGCTGATTTACTAAGTTTTTGTTCAAGCCAGCCCATTCGTACTGTCAATTTTATTTAAATATTCGTAAAACTTTCATGTCTAAATTAACCCCAAGACATGAACTAATAATAAAAAAGTTCCTCCTTGGGGGTTAGGGGGCTTCAAAATTATATGAAAGTAACCGTAGTAGGTGCAGGTGCCGTTGGTGCAACCACCGCCGATAACATTGCTCGTAAACAAATAGTTGACGAAGTAGTATTGCTCGATATTAAAGCCGGTGTAGCTGAAGGTAAAGCAATGGACTTGATGCAAACAGCATCATTGGAAGGCTTCGATACAAGAATTATTGGTTCAACAAATGATTATGCCAAAACAGCTAAATCTGATGTAGTTGTTATCACTTCGGGTTTACCTCGTAAACCAGGTATGACTCGTGAAGAACTTATCGGTATCAATGCTGGTATTGTGAAAGGTGTTGTTACTCAAATTTTAGAGTATTCACCGAAAGCTATTTTATTGATAGTGTCAAATCCGATGGATACGATGACTTATTTGGCTTTGCAAGTGGCTCTGTCGATGGGCGTAAACAAAAAACGTGTCATTGGCATGGGCGGAGCATTAGATTCTTCTCGTTTCCGTTATTTCTTATCACAAGCAACAGGTTATGCTCAAAGCGATATTCATGGACAAGTAGTTGGTGGTCACGGTGATACAACAATGATTCCATTGACTCGTTTGGCTACAGTAAATAGTATTCCAGTAAGCCGTTTTCTTGCAAAAGAAGCTCTTGCAAAAGTTGCTGCCGATACTATGATAGGTGGTGCAACGCTTACTGGTTTATTAGGAACGTCGGCTTGGTATGCACCAGGTATTGCGGCTTGTTCGATGGTAGAAGCAATTATTCGTGACGAAAAACGTATTATTCCTTCAAGTGTGTATTTGAATGGAGAATATGGTCAAAAAGATATTTGCATGGGTGTACCAGTAGTGATAGGTAGAAACGGGTGGGAAAAAATCATCAACTTGCGTTTTAACCAAGAAGAGCAAGCAGCATTTGCAAAATCGGCTGATGCAGTTAGAAACATGAACTCAGTATTGAGCACATTATCAATATAGTATTTGAAGCCAGCAAAGAACTCGTAGTGACCTCATGTTGCTACGAGTTCTTTGGTTTTAATGCAATATTATCGAAATTTCTTTATTTGCCTTCAACTCAAAAAGCATATCGCTAAATTTTGGAGGCCCAAATGTGGCTTTTACATTATTCGATAAACCCCACGGTTCTTTCGGAATACCGAACAATCCAGTATCTAATTTGGTATTATTGTTTTCATCTTGGAAAATTTTTACAGCATACTTCCCCACAGATAAATCTTTTATTTCAATCATAACTTGCTTATTATCAATTGTTTCTGCTGATTGCTTTACAATTTTCTCTTTAGCATCAAGTACCTGAAAGTACAGTTTTCCTTTAATGTTTTCAAAACCTTTGATATTTACTTTTAGCGTATATTTTTGTGCAAAAGCAAAGTTTGATAGCAAAACAAGTAACAATATTTTTTTCATTGTGTTCGGTTTTATTTAACCTGAATTTACAGTAATTTGCACAAAATTTAAGAATAATAATATGATTTCCAACGCTGATATTGTTGAAACGATTGAACTCACCGCAAAATTGCTCGAATTGCATAACGAAGATGAGTTTAAAATTAAAACCTTTACTAATGCTGCTTATAATCTTGATAAATATATCGGAGATTTGGCTCAGTTAGATTTTCCACAGCTAACTCAAATTCAGGGTGTTGGAAAAATGATGGCTGGGAAAATATTAGAAATTGTTAGTATCGGAACACTGCGTGAAATGCAAGATTTGCTCGCCAAAACCCCCACAGGAGTGTTGGAAATGTTTAAAATTAAGGGTTTAGGAGCAAAGAAAATCAAAGTTTTATGGAATGAATTGGGGCTCGACAATCTTAACGATTTGCAGATTGCTTGTGAGAACGGAAGCATTGCAAAAGTAAAGGGTTTTGGAGAAAAAACGAAAGATTCGATTTTAGAATCATTGCTTTTTATTCAAAGTCAAGCTGGTAAATTACGAATGAATAAAGCAGTTGCATTGGCTGAGGTAATTACAGAACAATTAGAAAAGTATTTTGAAAAAGTTGAGATTTCGGGGCAAATTCGACGAAAAAGTGAAGCCGTTGATACACTTGTATTTTTGGTAAATTATGCCAATAAACTCCCTGACTTTGTAGCAGCAGATTTTATAAAAGATGAAAAAAGTTCTTCGCCTTTTGTATGGCGAGGAAAATATTTAGAAAATAAAATTGATATAGAAGTTCGTTATGTGCTTGATAATCAGTTGTTTATTAAACAATTTGTTTATACCGCTGACGAAAAGCACTTGAAGCAAAGGAATGAAAAAGGTGTTTCTTTACTGAGTGTTGCTTTGGCTTCAGATTTAACCGAAAGTTTGACCCAAGTAGCTGCCGAAGAGGAAATGTATGGAAAATTTGGAGTGCCATATATCATTCCTGAAATGCGAGAAGGTGATTTTGAGTTTGATTGGATTCAAAAAAATAAAAATGAAGATTTGATAACGTGGGAAGGTTTGAAGGGAATTTTGCATAATCATTCGACGTATTCTGATGGTCAGCATTCGCTCGAGCAAATGGCTACTTATTGTAAAGAATTAGGTTTTGAGTACCTCGGAATTGCCGATCATTCGCAATCAGCAACCTACGCAAGCGGACTTTTGATTACGAAAGTGCAACAACAGCATGCAGAAATAGAGCAACTCAATAAAAAACTCTCAGCAGACCGACCGTTTAAGATTTTGAAAGGAATTGAGTCCGATATTTTGGGTGATGGTTCGTTAGATTATCCCGACGAAGTTTTAGCTACTTTTGATTATGTAGTAGCTTCGGTTCACTCAAATTTGACGATGAATGAGGCACGGGCAACTGAGCGTTTAGTGCGTGCCATCGAAAATCCTTATACTACTATTTTGGGACATCCAACGGGTCGTTTAATACTTTCTCGACAAGGGTATCCGATTGATTATAAGGAAGTTATAAATTGTTGTGCCGCCAATGGCGTAGTAATCGAAATCAATGCAAGCCCGTACCGTTTAGACCTTGATTGGCGTTGGATTCAGTATGCTTTAGAGCAAAATGTGATGTTAAGTATCAACCCCGATGCACATGAAATGCAGGGCTACCACGATATGCATTATGGTGTAGCTGTTGCCCGAAAAGGTGGTTTGACTAAAAATATGACTTTTAATGCCTTGAGTTTGGTAGATATGGAGGCGTATCTGGGCAGAAGAAAGAAATAAGAAAAATTACGAGCCAATGAAGTTTGCATCATTGGCTCGATAGTTAAATATCACATCAAAATTTCTTAAGGAAAGTAACTTATGCAAATAAGGGGTTAAAATCGCTAAAAAAAACACTGAAAGTGTTTAATTTGAATAGCCCTCGATGCAATCGGGGGTAAAATAAAATACAAAAATCCAACCCTAGAGGGGTTGAACCCATTTAGGGTTCTTTTTTCACCATATTTTACACCGATTTTCAATCGGTGCTATTCAAGTTTGACACTTCCAGTGTCATTTTAACACCCTATTCGCATAACTTACAAAAAATTATTTTCGTTGTAAAACCTCTTCAATTTGTCGAATCAATTCTTGCCCTTCGCCATTGCTTGGGTCGCTTACTTGCGAAACAGCAAAGTTCCCCTTTTTATCAATTAAATAATATGCAGGAATGCCAGTTATACCATAACTTTTTGAAACAGTGTTATTGTCATCAACTCTCAAATTTATCCCTTTTATGTCATACATTTTTACTGCTTCTCGCCATTCGGCCTCATTATCTAATGAAATCTGAATAAAAATGACTTCGTCTTGAAACTTAGCTTTTACAGTTTCCATAAACTTCATGTCATAAATACAAGGGCCACACCAACTTGCCCAAAAATCTAAATAGACTGTTTTTCCAAGAAAATCTTTGAGTGAAACTTCTTTTCCATCAATATCTTTTAATTTAAAAGGCTTTGCGGGAGAACCTTGAGAAAGTGTTTTTGAAAAACTCACTTTTGTTGTGAGATAGTTTTTGTAATCTCTATTGGAAGAAGTTTCTAAGAAATTATCAACTAAAGTTTGAATTTTGGGTGTAATATTTTCCGCTTCAATCATGTTTTTGAGTTTAAAAGCCGTTATTCGCTCAATCAATTGAAATGAAAATAATACTCGATTATAAGATGATTTGATGAGGTTTAATTCTTCCGTTTCTGTCAAATTTTTCCGCTTTCTTACTGCCGATTTAGCAACAAATAAATCCATTAAATTGAGATACATATTGCCATATTCAAGCGAGTTTGCTTGAACAGAGTCTGCCAGTTCTTCTATTTTTAAGCTATTTTTTACCCTTTCTTCTGTCCAATTATTATATTTATCTCCCGATAAAAAGTTTACTTTATAATTCTGAAGTGAGCCTATTATATCGGCCTTGCGAGATTGTTTAAATATATACGATAAATTGGGCGTTTTTTCTAAAAAATCTAATTGAGTAGCCTGTTCATTGTCTAAAAAATCAAAATATTGTTCTTGTGGAGCTTTACTCAATAAATCAGCTTCTTTTTCAAAATCATTCTTTACTTCAAAGTTTTCTCGTTGTAGCGTATAATATTGCCATTTTTCCGAGCCTTTTCCTGTAAAAAGCAAAGACTTCCAAAAGTTTTTAGGTGAAAATTTCATTGAAATTTCGTCATTAGGCTCAATAATCCAATAATGAAAACCTTGGTCGGCATAATAAAAATCAATGTAAGCTATATGGTTGAGATTGGTGCTAAAACTAAATTGGTTTTTATCATTAAGTTTAATTTCGTATTCTTCTTCTTCGCCCACCCAATCTCGGTAAAGTGTGATTAGCACTTTTCGTTCGGTAGGATTCTGAATTTCACCCGAAAGTTTAAATAAACCCTGAGCAAAGGTTGTGCTTGATAAAAAAAAGAATAGGGCTAAGAAACGAATCATATAATTTTTCTTTATGTGTAATTTAAGCGGAATGGCTTTCGTAATAGTATTTTTGGAAAACGAAAATAGCCAGCGAAAAATTGACTAATCCCATCAAAATTACTGGAATTTTAAACATTATCAATAGTAAAAATAGAATTCCTGAGAAAAACAGTCGTTGCATGAACGCATCATTTGAAATAGTGTTGTTGTATTGTGCATGATGGTTGAAGTATATCATCGATAAAATAAAAATCATGAGTTGTAAGGCGTAAAAATAACTTACATCGGTAGGAAGATTGCGTAGTAAAACGATAAATTCGGGTATTAAAAGTAGCAAATAAGTTAAAAAATACCCCAAAAGCCTTTGCTTTGAAGTCAATGGAAGGTTACGAATTAAAGTCAAATATTGATTTTCGTAATAGAAAAATTGCTGGCAAAATACAGTATGCCCAGCTGCAACAAATAGTCCTCCGAGAGCCAATAATCGCTCGTCGTAAGCATCAGTTGGGTAGAGGTTGCAGATTCCGACCAAAACAAAACAACTAAATAACTTCGTTAATAATAGTAAAACAGGCTGTTTAGAAAACAAGTATCGAATAAAGAAAAGATAGCTCGGTGTTCGAAATTTTGCGAGAAAATTTTGGATAGGTTTTGCAGTAATACCTACCGCATTAGGTCTTTTTATTCGATTTTCATAAAAGACTATTCCTATAAGTATTAAAAGTATATTGCATAAAACAATTGACAAAACCGCCCACGTTTGTTTTTCTTCAATACCAATCTTTATCATCCAAAGCGAGTAAAGTAATGTTAGTTGAATTAAGTTGAATTGCATCATTCCAAAAGCCAAAAAGCGTTTCATGGGCGAAAACAGCCTAATGTTATAAAGAAACTCATTATTTCTTGATTCAAACATTCGTAGTGTAAAAAGTATGACTTTTGCTGCGTGCAATGCCCAAGCCAAAAATATCAAACTAAGTAGCAAAGGTAAATTGAGGGCACTTTTGATAATAGTTTTATGCTCTTCTGACCTTAGAAAACCAAAAGAAAACATCAATATCGCAAAAACAAAAACTACATTTTGACGGTAATATTCTTTGACAATGGTCAGATTTAAAATTCGAAAAATGCTTTTCATAATTGTGTAATGACTTTATTTTGAACAAGATACATGTTTTTGATAGCCAACTTCTCAAAGCGGAAGTCTTGATGTGAAGATAATAAAAAACTTATTCCATGCTTTTTTGAGTATTGTTCTACTAATTCATAGACAATTTGCACCGAGCGGTCGTCTATCGTTATTAATGGCTCGTCGAGCATAATGAGTTTTGGTTTGCCCAGAAATGCGGTGAGTAACGAAACTTTTTTCAGCATGCCACTCGAATATGTACCGATGGGAGTTCTCCAGTAAATATTTACTCCTAAAACCTCCGCCAAATGTGCTAATTGTTCACTATTTGCTTTTTTTGCGTCAGCAATAAATGTTAGTAAATCATAAGCTGTCAAATAATCGGGGTATTGTGGTTCGGCTTCGCTAATGTTCACATTCATGCGATAATCGATTGCATTTTTACGAATGTCAAGGCTATTTAATAAAATTTCACCTTCAAAAGGAATGATTCCTGCAATTGCACGAAAAAAAGTAGATTTTCCTGAGCCATTTATGCCCTTAAACCAATGAATTCCTTCGGGAATTTCTAAGTTTTCGACAGCAATAATGGTGTGATTATTATAACTTTTTGAGAAATTTTGGATTTTCAGCATTATTTTTATTGGATTTCAGAATACGAAAGAAGCAAATTTTTAGAAATTTTGGCAAACTATTTATATAAACGGCAGTAGAGCAATTTTTCAAATTATGCAATGGATTAAGTAATTTGGCAAATCGTGCTACTAATTCTACGAAAATTATTATTTATAAATTGGGTACAAAAAAGCCAAAAAAACACTTTTTTGTACTATTAGAAGTAAGTGTTTAAAAGTAGCTCGGAATAGTGAAATTTCGTCTTCTATTTAGTCTATTTATTTAATAGGATTATTTAAACTTTCTCTTGAAGTATTTCAAAAAACGTTGTAATATTCTAATATTTAGCTATAATTTAAAAATAACTTTACCGAATTAACATTTTCTTAATTGACTTGTATTCAAATACTTACATACATTTGTAACACAAAGGTTTTCGACGGAGACGAAAAACTGATATAACTTTTTTTAGTTTTAACTTTTTAAATAATTACTCCAATGGAAACGAACACAAAGAAAATTATGAAGACATTAGCATTAGTATTAGCACTCGCTACGGCAGCTACAACAGACGGATTTGGACAGACGAAGGCTTCTTCAGGAAAGATAAGTACTTCGGACAAGGCAAGCAAATTGAATGTACAAGACTTAGGAAATCTTCACTTCAAATTAGCTTTTGAAAACCCTTTGCGACAAAAGACTCAGATATATTTACTCGATAAAAACAAAGATGTATTTTTTAACGAATATTCGACTGGTAATGCTCAATATGTTAGAGCTTTTGACCTTTCTAATTTAGCCGATGGTGAATACACTTTTGTAGTTGAGTCTGGAAAAGATAAATTGACAAAAGATTTCGTAATCAAAACACAAACATTCCGTGGT
>NZ_JAYWCU010000206.1:0-15489 GCF_043780375.1 Emticicia sp.
GTGTCATTCGTTCTGTCATTGATACATTGCTAAAAAGGCAACTGGAGGTACTTCCATACCTAAATCTAATCATTAAAAATCAACCTGTGTGGTAACAAAAATTTAAAGAAAAAATCAAAAGGAAACTATTTGAAAATATCTAACTAAGCACTCAAAAAAGGGCTTGTTGTTTCCAAAAATAACAAACTCCGATAGCCTTAATTCTGTGTCGTTGTCTGTATCCTCACAGACAACGGCTTCACCCCAAAACTTTAAATAGCAAATCTTCCAAGAAAATAGTAGTAAATTCTTTGCTGTTTTCTTGGTTTACATCGGTGAGTTTCGGCAGAGAAATACTAAAAAACTGTTGCTGATGAGCTGCTTCTATGAGTGTGCTACTCAATGATTTTGGGTATTGATAGCTTGCATTATACGCAATAATTACCTCAGCAATTTTTGCACACAAATCTTTGTAGGGCTTAAAAACTTCATTTTTATTTATCTCATTTACTTCCTTTACCAAATACACTTTGCTGCTTTCGGCAATCACTATTTGGTTCAAAAACTTCATATTATAATCGAGTCTTCCCATACTTTTTGGAAGCTCGTGTGTCAGTAATTGAATGATGGTTTTCAGTTTTGCTTTAGTGTGCTTGATATTTTGTAATTGAAATATCACCAAAAATTCCATGTAAGACCAATACCAATTTAGAATATATAAAAGCAAGCGATGTTTGTTTTCAAAATATCGGTAAATCGTCGCTTCCGTTGTTTTTATCTCAAAAGCCAATTTTTTAAAGGTAAAATGCTCAAACCCAAGCTCATAAATAAGGTCGATGGCACTTTTTATTATTTGTTTGCCTAATTCGCTGCTTTCAGGGTCACGCAAATAAATCTTTTCGTTTACTCTAAATGTTACGTAAAAATCCATGCTCATATTATTTTTTTGTAAAATTAGCAAAAGTTACAATAAAAATAGTAATTATATTAAATTAAATATTTTATACTTATTTACAATAGTATTACTATTGTAAATAAGTATTTGTATCTTTGCGGCAATAAAATAATTTGAAAAATATGGCGGAAAAAACAAATCCACTAAAAAGACTCTGGAATTTAATTTATATCGAAAAAAAAGAAATTACATCAATCTACTTTTATGCGATATTGAGCGGCTTGGTACAATTGAGTGTGCCGATTGGCGTGCAGGCAATCATTGGTTTTGTGTTGGGTGCATCAATGGTTACTTCTATTTATTTTTTAATTATAGTGGTGGTTATAGGCGTGCTAATGGTGGGTATCATGCAAATCAATCAAATGAAGATTATTGAGAAAATTCAACAAAATATTTTTACCCGTTACGCTTTTGAGTTTGCCGAAACTATACCACGTTTCGATTTAAAGAAAGTAGATAATTTTTATTTACCCGAAAAAGTCAATCGTTTTTTTGATACACTTAACGTACAAAAAGGCTTGTCTAAAATCTTATTAGATATTCCTACGGCAACTATCCAAATCATTTTTGGACTCATATTACTCTCAGTGTATCATCCAATTTTCATTATTTTTGGCTTATTACTGCTCTTTATTTTGTGGTTTATTTTAAGAATTACCAGCATAAAAGGTTTGTCAACAAGTTTGGAAGAAAGTGCTTATAAATATGAAGTAGTTGCTTGGTTAGAGGAAATTGCGAGGGTAATCAAATCTTTTAAGTTTAGCCAAGGTACGCACATGAACTTACAAAAAACTGATAAAAATGTGCTGGGTTATCTCAAAGCACGAACAGCCCATTTCAATGTTTTGTTGCTTCAATACAGAACATTAGTTTTTTTCAAGGTAGCAATTACGACGACAATGCTTACCGTTGGAACATATTTATTATTGAGCCAACAATTAAACATTGGTGCTTTTATCGCAGCAGAAATTGTGATTCTGAGTGTGATTGCTGCCGTAGAAAAATTAATCGGTAGCATAGATAGTGTTTACGATGTGATTACGGGTTTGGAAAAATTGGCTTCAGTTACTGAAATTCCCTTAGAAAATGAAGGTTCGTTAGCATTAAATACCTCAAATAATGGCATAAGTATCAAAATTTCAGACCTTAATTTTCAATACCTTGACGGCAAAAAAGCACTTAATAATATTAATCTGACGATTCCTGCTGATAGCAAAGTTTGTATTTCGGGGCATGAAGGCTCAGGTAAATCTTCTTTGTTGAGAGTTATAAGTGGTAATTTTAGTGATTTTTCGGGTACTATTCTTCTCAACAATATTCCTATAGGAAACTACAAATTAGAAACTTTACGCAATAAAATGGGCGTTTATCTAAACCAACAAGATATTTTTAAAGGGACAGTTTGGGAAAACATAAGTTTGAATCGACAAGGGATTACACCCGAAAAAGTTACTAAAATTGCCGAAAAACTGGGTATTCAAAGCTATTTAGACACCCTACAGAAGGGTTTTGAAACTGAAATTGATTCGACAGGGAAGAAATTGCCAAGCACAATTGTTAAGAAGATGTTATTGCTGAGGGCATTAGCCAACGAACCCAATTTATTGCTTTTGGAAGAGCCGTGGCAAGGTTTGGAAGAAACGGAAAAAGAAATAATGACCAATTATTTACTCAATAAGATTTCAAACACAACAATCATTGTGATTAGTAACGATGAGGCATTTGCAAAAAAATGTACTTATCATTTTCGTTTAGAAAATGGTAAATTAGTATAAGAAAAAGAGTCAATAATGAAAAAAAACTCCCCCCATCAAGAGTAAGGGAGCAGGACTTATGAAATACAAAATAAAATCATTCGACAATGTTTATCGAAGCGATAGACAAAGCAAAGTAAGATACTGGTTTGCAGGCATCACGCTGTTTTTGGTGGTGATACTTTTCTTGCCATGGACACAAAATGTTAAGGCAAAAGGTACAATTACGACTTTGTACCAAGAGCAACGTCCGCAAGATATTAACTCACCAATTCCAGGAAAAATAATGAAATGGTGGGTAAAAGAAGGTGATTTTGTTAAGAAAGGTGATACAATCTTACAAATCTCCGAAATTAAAGAAGATTATCTTGACCCAAATTTAGTTGGTCGAACACAGCAACAAGTAGAAGCCAAAAAAGGAACAATCATATATTACCAAGGAAAAATTGCAACAACTGTTTCACAAATTGAAGCATTAAACAATGCTAAAAAGTTAAAAATAGAGCAATTAAATAATAAATTACGTCAATTAGATAATAAACTGACTGGTGAGCGTGCCGAGCTGCAAGCAGCAAATAACGAATTGAATCTATCAAAAGACCAATATGACAGACAGCAAAAAATGTTTGATGAAGGCTTAGTTTCGCAAACCCAATTGCAACAACGCAATTTATCTTATCAGAATGCTCTTGCCAAGAAAATAATGGTAGAAAACAAATTGGCTCAAACCCAACAGGAAGTAACGAATGTAAAAATCGAACAAAACAGCGTTGAACAAGAATACACCGAAAAAATAAGTAAAGCCGAAGGCGAAAGGTTTCAAAGTATGAGCCAAATTGCAACTGGGCAAGGCGATGTAGCAAAATTAGAAAACCAAGTGACCAATTATACCATTCGAAACGGAATGTATATCATACTTGCACCACAAGATGGACAAATAATTCAGGCCAAAAAATCAGGTATTGGCGAAATTATAAAAGACGCCGAACGCATCGTGGTCATTGTACCAACTCGAGTCAATTATGCCGTCGAAATGTTTGTTCGCCCTGTTGATTTACCATTAATTAATGTCGGTCAAAAAGTGCGATTCATGTTTGATGGCTTTCCTGCAATTATTTTTAGTGGTTGGCCCAATAATAGTTATGGTACTTTTGGCGGTAAAATCGTTGCTTTTGAGAATAATATTAGTATAAACGGCTTATTCAGAGTTATGGTTGCTGAAGACACAAAGGATAAAAAATGGCCACCGCAATTAAAAATAGGTAGTGGGGCTTCTGGTATTTCATTGTTAAAGGATGTGCCAATTTGGTACGAATTATGGCGAAATATCAATGGTTTTCCACCAGATTATTATACTTTGAAAGAGCCGATTGTGAAAGAGGGCGACAAGGTAAAAACTAAATAAATCTCATGCTTACAAAACAGATTTTAATATTTTTAATCACCCTTATTGTATTTAATAGCCATTCTCAAGAGGCTGTTAAAACCCTAAACGCCGAGCAGGTTTTGGCATTGGTAAGGCAGTTTCATCCTGTGGTAAGGCAAACAACTATCGAAATTGAAAAATCAAAAGCCGATATAACAGTGGCTCGTGCGGCATTTGACCCAATTTTGAGTAATTATGTGGCTCGAAAAACTTTTGGTGGAACAGAATATTATAGTTATGCTTCACCCGAAATAAAAATACCAACTTGGTACGGTGTAGAGTTGGTTGGAGGTTTAGAAAATTTATCAGGAAATAGATACGACCCTTCTGAAACTATCGGAAAAACCAGTTATTTGGGTATAAGTATTCCTTTGGCAAAAAACTTAGTGATTGATAAACGAAGAGCGTTTTTGCAGCAAGCCAAAATTTTTAATACAATGGCACAAGTAGAGCAACGTGCCGTTATTAATGATTTATTGATGAATACTGCCGAGGCTTACTGGAATTGGGTGAAAGCATATCAGACTTACGTTATTGTCAAAAACAGTGTCGAAGTCAATCAAAAAAGGGTAGAATTTGTCAAGAAATCATTCATAAATGGTGAACGAGCAGCTATTGATACCGTTGAGGCGGTGGCACAGTTACAAAGTTTTCAGTACCTACAAAATCAAAATTGGGTAGAATTTCAAAATGCTGGTTTACAACTTTCGGTTTTTTTATGGAAAAGTAATAATGAACCATATCTTTTACCTGAAACGGTCATTCCTTCGGATGGTTGGGAAAATGAAACCAATATTAGCAATTTCAATCTGATTTTGACAGATTTACTAAATTTAGCAGAAAATAACCATCCAGATTTGCGATTATATGAATATAAATTAGGTGTCTTAGGCATCGATAAAAAGCTAAAATTTCAAGAGCTATTGCCCAAAATAGATTTTAAATACAATCAATTAAGCAAAGGTTATAATTTACTAGAAACTGCTTCAGCGGGTCCTTTATTTCAAAATAATTTTCAATATAGTTTTAAAATGGAAGTTCCTTTGCGTCTTTCGCAGGGGCGAGGTGAGTACAAAAAAGCTAAACTGAAAATAGAAGAAACAACACTCGACCAAAGTCAGAAAAAACTACAAATAGCTTTAAAAGTAAAAAGCTATTACAATGAGTTTTTGAACCTAAAAGCTCAGATTGCTTTGCAAAGCAATAATTATAAAAACTATCAACAATTAGTCAGTGCCGAAGAAACCAAACTTTTGAATGGCGAAAGTTCACTGTTTTTAATCAATAGTCGAGAAAATAAATCATTAGAAGCCTTAGAAAAATTAGTTGAATTGAAAACCAAATACTATAAAACTATTTACTCTTTGCAATGGAGTGCAGGTTTATTGCAGTAAATGATTAAGTATAATTCTCTTTACAAAAACATAAAGATTGCCAATGAGTTAACAAAAATGGCGGAAAATAATGCCGATGAACTACTACTAAATTTATACTTTCATATTTATGCAAGAAAAACTTGAAGACGCTCACAAATTTAAACTTTGGAAGAAAAATTTAATAGCCAATGGGCTGAAAATAAACAAGATAGATGAGCATTATACTCGCCGACGTTATAATGGTGAGGTGCTTTTTTCGTTGTTAATGCTTGATGCCGAAACCCCAGAAGGCGATAAAATTCCACCAATTTGTTTTCTGAAAGGCGAAGTTGTATGTGTTATGATTTGCCTTATTAATAAAACTACTAAAGAAAAATTTTTACTTTTGGTAAAACAACGCAGAATTGCCGAAGGTGGATTTACCTATGAGCATCCTGCCGGAATGGTTGATGGTACAATGACTCCGCTCGCTATTGCGGTTCAAGAGGTAAGAGAAGAAACGGGCTTAGAAATTTCGGAAAATCAGTTAATAGATTTATCGGGTAAAAGAACTTTTCCTGCAACTGGTACAAGCGATGAAGCAATTTATTTGTACGGATGCGAAATTGAAATGTCAGACGAAGAAATTGCTGCCATGAATAATAAAGAAATGGGTACTGACTACGAATTTGAGCGAATAACGACTCACGTAGTTCCATTCATAGAAGGACACCGACTCATCAATAATACCAATGCTCTTTTATTGGATTATATGTATTTGACTAAAGTTAGAGATTTTGAACTGATGAGTAAATTATGAAATACTTAGTTCTGAGTTGTTTTTCAACTCAGAACTAAGGACTAATATTAAACTAACTTCCAGCCTTCACGGTATTGACGTTTCACAAATTGATTTGCTTCGTCGAAATTGGTTATTTGCATATTTGGACCATCCCAAAGAAGTTTTTTGCGACCATCATAATTAAAGCCATTTTTACCATTCGATTTTCTTAACATATAACTACGAATCGCTAAGTTTCCCATGATAACTGTTTCTGTTAATGGCCCAGAGTAATCAAATGATGAAGATAATGCTTTGTGAGCCGCACTTCCAAAACCTGCTTTACAGGCTTCTGCCCACGATGCTTGGTGTCCGTGTTCTGGCAGAGATTTGAAATTAGGGTCTGCTTTTGGCGTATCTATCTTTTCGCCATTTTTCAGATAAATTTTTGGTGTATTTCCATAAGTTCCGCAGGTCATCACACCTTTTGTACCAATCATTAGTACACCATTGCTACTATCTGCTTCGGCAAGTGGCTCATTGGCAGGAATCCATTCTGGGTGGAAAGGTCTAATTCCGCCATCTGACCAATACATCGTTACTGGCGAATTATTACGCTTTGTAGCTGGGAATTTCAACTGAACGCTCGAAGATGGTGGGCAACCTTCTGGATTATATTCAGCTTGCCAATCTTTCAGGAATACTTGTCCAACACTACATTCTACCTCGGTTGGATAGCCCAAACCTAAAACTCTGAAAGCAGGATCAATCAAGTGGCAACCCATATCGCCTAAAGCCCCTGTACCGAAATTCCACCAACCACGCCATTTGAATGGGTGATAAAGTGGGTGATAGTCGGCCCATTGAGCAGTTCCTACCCACAATTCCCAATCTTTAGGGGTCATTGATTCTATTAAAGGTGGCTTGTCAGTTGGTACTGGAGCTCCTTGAGGCCAAACAGGACGATTTGTCCAAATATGCACATCGCTTACTTTGCCAATAAGACCTTTATCCAACCAATCCATCATGATTTTTTGCGTTGGGTTTGATGAACCCTGGTTTCCCATTTGGGTGACAACTTTACTTTTTCTTGCACCCTCTGTCAGGGTACGAGCTTCATATATGTCATGTGTAAGTGGTTTTTGTACATAAACGTGCTTGCCCATTTGCATCGCTGCCATTGCCGCTACAGCATGTTGGTGGTCAGGCGTAGAAATAGTTACGGCATCAATATCGCCTTTCATTTCTTCGAGCATAACTCGAAAATCTTTGTAGCGTTTGGCATTAGGAAATTTGTCGATGCTTCCCTTAGCTCGGGCAAAATCTACATCGCAAAGGGCTACGACATTGTTTATACCATTATTGTAGGCGTTGGCAATGTCTGATGAGCCTTTACCACCTGCACCAATAGCGGCGATATTCAATTTATCGCTCGGAGCAATAAAGCCTTTGCCTAATACATGTCGTGGAACAATGAAAAAACCACTGGCAGCAATGGCCGAACTTTTAATGAAATTCCTTCTGGTTGTTGATTTATCTTGCATTTTATATTGAGTTGAATAATTGAATTCAAATTTAATAAAAAAAAAGTTAATAGTACATCATCAAATTGTTTGAAAACCACAATAAGTAATAATGTACGCATATATAGATACTTAATGGCGTAATGTATAGACTATCTGGATTAAGAAAAAGATGCTAAATAATGTAAAAATATATTGACGAAGGGTCAAAAAGTATACTGTTCTTTTTTCAAGTAAATTTACTTTAAGCTATTAGGTATATTTACCTTATCTGCAACCGCTCAGTAAATTTTCGTATAGGTTTTGTCTTTGAAACTTGCAAAAACGACTCAATTTCTATCACTTTACAACAAAATAGCATATCACATGAAACCAATTTTTACAACTCTCTTATTGGGAGTATTATGCCATTCTGTATTTGCAATTGTCAAATACAATGAAGGAATGGTCTTAGTCAAAGGTGTACAATTTCTTCAAGAAAAAGAAAATCCAAGCAACTATTATTACCTACCTCAATATCCTCGATTGGCTCGCAAAGAAGATGGGAGCTATGAATTTTTGTGTATGAAATATATTGGTCAAGGCGGAGCAGAAACCAATGGTGGGCTTTTTCATGCTTTGGTAGAATTTACGCTTCCTGCCCAATTTGTAACTGATTTAGAAAAAGATTTGCAAGAGAAAACAGGCAATGCCAAAGCTCGTATTGCAGGTCCTGTGCCATTGCAACAAACCATGAAAGATGGTGAAGCAGCTCCTGGTGCTTTTAAAGTAGTTTCTTCCATTTTGACAAATACAAGCGGTAAAGATGCTTTTACCAAAAATATTGTAACCTCTGGTCATGCACCACTTTTGCCAGGTTCAAAAGCCGCCATTTCTGCTCGTTTGACGCAAGAAGGAGCAACATTGCTATTTAACTCACTTCAAGGAAATACTTCTGATGTTTCGGTTACATTGAGCGGCTATTATGAAGCAGCCACGCAAGCCTATAATGCCACAATTACTGCCGAAACCTCTGTGATTTATAACCATTATAGCAAAATTCAAAATGACCAAGAGGGTTTTACAAAAGACCAAATGCGTAAAATTTCTGATAATTTATTGCGTGAACAATTACTAAAAATTGAAGTTTTTGACCAATCAGCTGCTTTGGGTGTTGACTCTAAAGCCATGCAAGGAATTTTGCAAATGGTTACTGACAAGTTGATAGAATTGATGTTTGATGCTCAAAATGGTTGGTCTAAAGAGCCTTCTCGTGAAGCAGCAGTAGAGCAAGACCAACTAAAAGGACGACAAGAAAGAGGATGGTTTAGCCAAACTTTTGGCGGAGCTCAAGATACACCCTATTATACTGACCATCAGTATGTTTTGAAGAAAAGAGAAGACATTCGAGTAAATAAGTTTTACTTGAATTTGAGTCAAATGACGTCAATAAAAGTGCCATTTTTTACATCAGGAAACTTGAGTGTTGTATATGATTCTTTATCGTCGATTACCAGTGATAATCGTTACTTTAAAACGGTCAATTTAGATGACCCTGATTTTCAAAAACGTGATGTTAATTTTCAGGTAGATGGAGAGTTTTCGGAATCATTTAAAGATATTTTCAATTTCGTAACTGTTAGTTTTCGCAAAGTTTATGGCGGAAGCCAGCCTGATGCGACCAAAGATTTGGTTTTTAAGCGTAGCGATATTGAAAAAGGGGGAGACCTACAGCTAATCAATTATCCAAGATTGGGTTCGCAAACATCCGACTGGTTAGATTACGAATACCGAGTAAGTTGGAGTTTAAAAGGCAATAATTTAAGTGTAAAAGATCCTGTTGGTGAAAATGCTTGGAAAAAATCAAAATCTTCTGCTATTGCCCTAACTCCGCCTTTTAGTAGAAAAGTAATTGAAGTTGATGCTGACCGAAGTTTATATAAAGAAACCAAACAACTTTCGGCAACCGTTCGATTTTTGGTGATGCTTGCAGGAAAACCACAAGTACAAAAAACGATTACGCTTCGAGCGAATGACGTGATGAGTACCTCGAAAGTTACGCTCTACTATGACCCCAATCAAACTGTGGCATATCAGATTACATGGTATGACTCGAAAGGCAGAGAACTGAAAAAAGATGTTACCGAAATCACAGACGATTATTTGCTCCTGATACCACCCATGGCTATTAATTGAATAATTTACAATTGTTGGTTCTTACTTTTTACCCACTGTTCACGATTCAAAGCTTTGTTTCTAACCAAAAATCATGAAAACCATCCTATTTCTCATCTTTATCTTTCTTTTTGGACAAAGCATTTATGCCCAACAAGTTTTGGTTGATAGAGGTACGAGAGTGGCAGGTCTTTGGTGTTTTCCTTTACATACCGATTCGTTGAGCTATGTTTATTTACCTCCAAATGCTCGCTTGGCAATGGATGAAAATCAATTACCACAGTTTTCTTTTTTGAGATACGTTTTGAATAAACCCAAAGACAAAACAGGTACAAATGCTATCACAGAAGCAGATGGGGGTGGAATTGTTAATTTTTTGGTTTTGTACGAAACGCCTGATGTAATGATAAAAGAAGCAGAAAACATCTTGCAAAAAAGACTTAAAAATGATAAAGTGAAGCTCAGAGGGTCGCTGGTTTTTGATAAAGGTCGCTATGCTTTGATTTCTTCAATCATTAAAGCCGATACTTCAAAACCTCAACGAAAAATATTGACAACTGGCGAAGCACCAATTTTGGAAGGAAGCCGAATAGCAATGACGTTTGAACTCAAGCCCGAAGCCTCGAAATTATTGCTCGAAAGTTTCAAAATGGCAACACCAGATATTTCATTAGTTTTTGAATTAGGCTTTTCGGGACTAACAGAATCATACGATGCCGAAATAGATGTTGATTGGGCAGAGGTCAAAAAAAGCCAGTCATTTAAGGCAGGTGGCTCAATTTATTTTGTCAGTGCCGATGTCGAATTAGGCTTTGACGAACTTGTTAGAAATGGTGCAGTAAAACTAAAATCGAATGGAAATAGTGAACAAATGGAAGGTTTGGTGCAAACCGTTTATGATAAATTATTAAACCTGATGTTCAGCCCGGTTCGCCCTGAAACTGTTCCTGCTAACCAGCAAGGAGGTTTGATGGATGCAATTGGGTCGCTCATTGGTCCAAATGGAGCATTGGGTAGTCGAAACACCACAGGATTTGGAATAAATGTAGGTTATCAACTCAAAGAAATGCGAAGTGAAGGCAAAAGCCATTTGAATTTTAAAGGCAGAAGTACAGTTAGTCGCACGCATTTTGTGTCGTCAAATATTGGAAATTTGTACAAAGAATATGGTAATAATCCACAATATTTTAGAGATATAGCCATGTATGACCCAACTTTTCAGCAACGAGAAGTGATGATTGGTTTAGATGGAGATTTGGATAAAGAGTTTACAAGTATGGTCAATAGCGTAACTGTGGTGATGGACAAAAAGCACCAAAATGGTCAGCAAACGCTCCGCAGTATGATTTTGACAAAAGCTACAAAAGATAGTTTACGAAAATCAAGGATGCCCTTAGCAATGGTTTATGGCTATCAAGGCGATGATGATAGATTGGCTTGGCTCAAATATAATTACAAGACCATTTGGCAATTTCAAGGAGGTGGAAGCCTCGAAACCACCTGGAAATCAGAGTCGGCAGCCATGATAAATCTTTACACGCCTTTTACCAGAAAAACTATCGGTTTGGATGGCGACTTAAAATTATTAGACAAACAAGGTATCAGAGCAATTTCTATTCAGATTGATTATCCGTTTTTTTCGCAAAGAAAACAACAACGCCTTACAATCAAAATGAATGAAAATTTAGCCGATAAAAGATTTGAAATAACGCTACCCAATAATATTGAAGACGTTGATTACAGCATTACGTGGTTCAATAAAGACGGTTCACAAAAAAACACAAAAGGTAAAGATAAGTACGGATTGATTTTCTTGGATGAAATACCCAAGTAGGATTTTGGATTGATATAAAGTTTTAATATTTGATAATCAGTTGTTTATAGCGAAAATAGTTAGTGCTTATAGCAGTGAAAAATTTGCAAATCGTGGTTCGTAAATTTCATTATAATACACATGAAAACTAATTACACAATTATCATTTTTTTATGCTTTGTCATAACAAAAAAAACCTTTTCTCAGGTAGTTACGAGCGATAACCGCTTTGAAATGACCCTAAAAAGACAAAAGATAGTTGTTTTGCCTACATACAGCGATAATTCAAGTTTTCATCCATACTATTATTTGCCAGCAAATCTGCATGTTTCTGAGAAAAATGGATCACCCGAATTTTCATTTTTAACATATAAAAAAGATGATAATAGCGACATAGAGGGTGGAATTATGAATTTTTTACTGACTTGGGGATTGAATGCCGAACAGGAAGGTAGAGTCCAAAATGAGCTTTTCAATCAAGATAGCACGGCTACACTAATGGGTGCTTTGATGGTAGAGTCAGTAGGTTTTGAGATAACAGGCACCAAACAGATTTCCCAAATTCTAAAGAAAACTATGTCTTCAACGGGCAATGTACCGAATACGTCAGGTGGAAAATTAGCACTTTCGTTTAAGTTTAATGGGGAAGATACCAAAGCTATAAGCAAGGCAATCAAAAATCCAAAATCGGTTGAAGACATTGATTTGGTTTTTAAGTTTCGCTATAAAACCATGAATCAAACTGACAATTGGAATATCAGTCTGAACCTGTGCGATTTATTTAGTTACGTCATTACTTTTCCACAATGTGTCCGATGAAAAGTTTCATATTAAGCATATTTTCTTGGCTAATTTTTAGTAGAACTTATGCTGATGTTTATGTCATTACCTACGCAACTTTTAAAGGAAAAACTGGTCACACAGCCATAGCATTAGATAATTACGAAATTTTACATTACGAAAAAATAGTTGATAGTCAGATAGTTAGTAGATATGATACCTTAAAAACTCAAAGACTGACCTATTTTGATTTGTGGCCCAAAGAAGACAGTAAAATGACAATTTTGCGAACCCTTCCACCCGAATATAATTTGTTGCCTAGGAGTTCGTCAGAGCAGTCAATTACGATTGAATCATTGATTGAAAAAGGTCTGCCACACCGACAAGGCTATTTATCCGATGGAATTTTGAGAATAAAAACAAGTCCATTTCAAGATTTTATATTGAAAGATTACATAAAAAAACTCATTGATGAAGCCAAACCTTTCAATACCAGAACCTATAACTGTACTGATTTTTGCCTTGAAGCAGTCAATTTCCTTACAGGTTGGAAGGTGGAAGCGAAAGAGTTTATTCCGATGCACCGCTCAAATACGCCGAATAAATTTTATAAGGTTTTAGTAAAAAATTATAAAGTCGAAATAGTACAAAATGCAGGAAAAAAAGTAAATGGTTCATTTATTCGTGAGCGATTAATTAAAGGGATTTTCAAGAAAAAAAGCAGAAAATAAAAATAAAAAAATAATCAAATAAACCTCCGATAGCTATGACAAAAGTTATTTTTTGTGTTTTATCACTTTTTGTTTTGGGTACTTTGGGCATCAATGCTCAAGTGCTTGACTCTCAAAATAAAGTTACGGTTGCCCTTGATGGTGGAATCCAAGTAACGATGTATGGGCGTGCCAAAACTCTTGATAATGGTTTTACGGGCGAATATTATTATTTGCCAACCAATCTCCGCTTGTCAAAACGAGACGATGGTGTTCCTGAGTTTTTATTCTTAAAATATACTACCGAACAACGTGCCGATGCTGGTGGTGTACAAGGTGCTCTGATGCACTTTTTGATGGAATGGGGACTTACGGATGCTCAAATGACTGAAGCTCAAACAAAATTAGTAGCCAAAGTCAAAGATTTAGGTAAAGCATCCGGTTCACCGTTTGCTGGGGTGGCTACTCCCAAATTGATGGGACCCGCTTCGTTGCGTTCAGACACACCCGAATCTTTCCGAATCATTTCGGCAGTTTTGAGCGATAAAGGCTTTGCACCAACCATTGTTACTACGGGTCGAGCACCGCTTTTGCCAGGTTCAAAAATTGCAGTGGCTACTCGCTTAGAAAAAAATGGAGCTCAATTGTTGGCAGCCACTTTCGAGAAAAACCGCTCAATTACTGACGTTTCGCTCGACTTACGTTTTCGATACGATGTACTCACACCAGCAGTAAACGGAAGAATTACGGTTCACTGGGAGAAAATAGAAGAATTGTACCAAAAATATACAAGAGATTATAAACACAGCGATGTTGACGATGGCACAATGCCAAAATATAATAGCTTGAAAGATGACATTATAACCGATACCGAAAAAGATAGTTTGGTGGCAAAACTCAAAGAAACAAAAGCCGTAGAAATCCTTATTGATAACCTCAAGCCCGACGACCCGACTGCTCAAAAAGTGATTGCAACTTTCATGGATTATTTCATGCAATCTATTTCTGATAAGCAAATGGCACCACCACAAGCATCAAAAGAAAAAACAGATGACCCAAAATATACACCACCAGAAGATTTGTATGAATATCATGTCAATCGTACAAAATTTGAAAAACGCACCCAAACAAAAGATGAAACGTATAATTTAAGGCTGCGGATTCCGACGACTGAAGACATGACACTGACCGAAAACTTGGCTTCTTGGTATGATGGCGTAAAAAGCAACCCCGCTTGTGTGGCATCAGTTAATTTGAATGACCCATTTTTTCAACACCGAGACATTAATATGATACTTGACATTGAAGCCGAAGATATGTTTGGCAAAGAAGTAAACTACGTTACGGTCAACGTAAGAAAGAAAAGAGCCTCGGGCAATGCTTTTTCGGAAAGAGTAACGATTGACAGAGATTACTTAAAAAAGAAAGGGGTAAAAGCCACCATGACTTATGCTCGTGGAGAAGATAAAGACCCCGATACCTACGAATATCAAGCACAATGGAGCTTAAAAGGAGGGAATATTTACCCTACCGACTCTCCATGGATAAAAGGACAATGGGAAGGTGTGAGCCTTGCTCCGCCCGTAAAACCCCGAACAATTGAGTTTGAAGCAAGCCCCGAAGAATTGAAAACATCGAATATTGTAAGAGCAACTTTGCAGCTTCGATACATGAAATTTGGTAAGGAAACAGAAACCAATATTCCGCTAAGTGTAGCTGCAGGAAATCCATTGGTTAAAGACATGATTTTTTTGGATAGAGATACTAAAGGCTACGCTTATCGCTTAGTTTTTGACCACAAAGAAAAAGGTAAATTGGCTCTTGACTGGACTCCTGAAACATCAGATTATGTATATGCCGTTATTCCTGAGCAGTTACGTGATGTAACCTCCGAAATATTTGGTAAAGCCGTTGAGGCAGGAAAAATGATATTAAAGCCAGATAGTCCAGGTGGAGCAGTTTTAGATAAATTCAAAGAGGTTTTGGGGATAATTCGCAGATAATAAAGTTTTTAGCTATGAAAAAAAATATTTTTTATGCCATACTGATAGGTTTTGTACAAAACCTATCAGCCCAAAATATACTGCTTGATAAGCAAGTAGAAGCAGGAGAATTAATACTCTTCCCTGATATTTTTGAGCCAAATTCTTATTATTATTTGCCAAATAAAATCAGTTTGGGAAAGCAGTCTGATGGCTCGCCACAATTTTCTTTTCTACGATATGTACAAAATGTAGGTACTGGTGCCGACGAATCTAC
>NZ_JAYWCU010000207.1:0-22866 GCF_043780375.1 Emticicia sp.
AACTTGTCTGCAATATCTTGTTGTTTTGGTCGATAACAAGATACGCCGATTCTCAATTTTTAGCTAATTTCTATAATTCCAAAACAATCTCTAAAATGAGAAATATTTTTATGTACCATAAAAAGCAACAGTTCCGTTTACTCTATTTCCTCTTTTTACTTCAAGTTGGGCAATGCGAGTTGGAATTCAGATACCTAAATTGCCATTGCCTGTGATAATTGCAAAACCACTAACAGCCGTCGAGAAATAACCACCAGCGTTTGAAAAATTCACACAAAAGTTTAAAATAATTGAACCGAAAGCCAATTTTAAGTCTAATTATTTACGAAGTGGCTATAAAAATGCCATTGTGAGTGTCTTTTTTTGTAAAAATCAATTAAATAATTTAGCTTTGAAAAAAATCATTTTTATCAAATGCAAATACAAACTTTCCAAAATCCTGAACAATTAGCAATCCATACCGCCAAGTTTATAATTGATTTGGTAAGAGAAAAACCCACCGCAACACTGATTCTCACGTCGGGCGATACTCCTGTTTTGACTTACAAGAAAATAGTTGAATTTGCACAACCTGCTGATTTTGACCAAGTTACAATAGTTGGGCTTGACGAATGGGTCGGGATTCCTGCAACAAGTAAAGGCAGTTGTAGCTACATTGTAGAGGAAAATATGCTAAAACCTTTACAAATAAATTCTGCCCAATATACATTTTTTGATTCGCTTTCAAGTGACCTGCAAGCCGAATGTAAGCGTATAGATAATTTGTTATTTGAAAAGGGTGGGGCAGATTTGATTATAGTAGGAGTAGGGGAAAATGGACATATTGGACTTAATGAGCCGGGTACAAGTTTTGGTAATTATTGTCATGTTTCGGAGCTTGCAGAGATAACAGTTAGTGTCGGGCAAAAATATTTTACCGAAAACACAGCACTCACTCAAGGCATTACGATAGGCTTGAAGCATCTTTTGGAAGCAAAAGTCGCTATTTTGATTGCCACAGGCGAGCGTAAGGCCGAAATTTTGAAAGCAACTATCGACCAAGAACCTAATGTTGATTTACCCGCCACAGTTTTTAAATTACATAAAAATGCGTATGTTTGGCTCGATGAAGCAGCAGCCAAGTTTATATAAATGATGACAAAAAAAAACTTAAATTACTTCTTCCTGTTCGTATGTGTCTTACTCCCGATTCTTTATGGAGCTTTTTTTGTTAGAAATTTCACTTTTCCATTATCAGGTGGTGGCGATATTGACGAATGGGAATATGTAGGGTTTTATTTGGCTGAAAATATTCATTTCAACCCTTTCCCTCAAATCTCACTCAACCAAAATCAAACTTTTTATCCTTTTGGTACAACGCAAGTATTTTCCGATTGGTCGCTCGAAAGCAATTATTGGTTTGCATTTTTTTATAAAAACTTTGGACACGGGTCTTGGCTCAACTATTATTATATTTTAAGTCTAATCATTTCATTTTTAGGGTCATATTTGCTTTTAAAAAAAGAATTTGGTATCGAAAAAGCTTTTTTTGTGGGTTTTGTAATTACATTTTTCAATTTTTATGCCCTTAATAAATACCCACATCATTTTAACCATAGCACCATTCATTGGACAATCCTGAGTTTATTTTCTGATTTTATTCTTGTAAAACGAATCATTCTCAAAGAAAATATTTCAATAAAATGGGTTTTCTTGAAAGCTTTTTTATTGATTGCAACGCTCGGTATGAATCTTGGTTATGTTTGTGGTTTTGCTTTGAATAGCTTTGTTTTAAGCATAATTGTAGTAAGTTTTGTATTATTAAAAAGGTATTTCAAAGGTGATTATCAGCTTTACCAATATCTAAAATCTTGGTTTCAAGACTTTGAAAAGTCACCTTTATTTTATTTTTTGTTGGCTATTCCATCCATTATATTTTTGTATTTCTTTTTGCCTTTGGTGCTCCAAATCTATACCGAAGCTAAAACCTATCATCTTGACCAGCGGGTTGCTCCTCATTTTTGGAGTAATCCAGTTAGAATATTGTTGCCTTATTTTCCTTATTTTAGTGCTTTACAAAATCCATTCGTTTGGTTTTTGAAAGATATGCCCGAAGGACTTGGCTCTGGCAGTCCAGGTTGGCTTTGTTTGATGCTTGGGATTGTGGGTTTTCTCAAAAATCGCACTAAGTATTGGTTAGTTTTCTTGCCTTTTATTATTCTTTTGGTGATTTCTACTTTTTATCATCCTAACAAAATTCCAACATTAAAAATATTTCCGTGGGGAGCATATAACCGTGTGCCATCGAGATTTACTTCTCTAATTCCAGTAATTTTTTCTTGTTTTTTTCTGCCGATAGATTGGCGAAAGTTTCGGTATAAGAATATTTTTTTGACAGTCATTTCAACTATTTTTATTCTTGAAATATCAGTAGTATATAGCCATCGTTATAGTCAAAAACCTTTTGAGTTTGACAAGAATTTTTTTGGATATATGTCTAATCTGGAAAAGCAACAAGGCGAAGCAGTTATGGATTTTCCTTTTTGTATTGTTGGTGGTGACGGCACAGGTTTGAAAGAAAATTTATGTCCAATTTTTCAAAAAACTTGTAATATTTATGCTTTGAGAAGGTTTCACCATAAAAAAGTAATAGGGGGATATTATAGCCATGTGCCAGAATTGGCAACGCAAGGTTTTGTTAAAATTGGTATTGGAAACTATGCCGTTCCTGATATTGATAGCTGGCAATTTGCCTCAAAACTAACCAATACTTTTTCAGAACCTCAATTAGAGCATTTTATTAAATATTTTCAGTATAATGATTTTGCAGGGATAAATTTATATATTGATTTGATACCAAAAGAAATGTATCAACAAATAGAGAAAAGCATAGGTAAATCTACACAAACAACTATTTTTCCGGGTGCTGGAAGGGTAGTTTTTATACCCAAACCACTGCAATGGAAAAAGTTTGTGGACAAACAAAAAGCCCTAAATATGCGATATCCGTGTGGTTGTTAGGTTTAAACCTGATGTTTACTTATTGTTTTAACCAGCCGATTGGCATCAAATGTATGATTTTTCTGAAGATGCTGTTCTTTTATTCCTCTCTGACCGATTTTATGAATAATAAAATTAATTCTTGAAAATACTCCGAACAAGAGCTAAACAGTCTTTAATAAACAGTTTTTATTTATTTTCTGAGTTTTGAATATTTGTAATTCTAAACTGATTTTATACTTTCAAAACTCAAGATTTCTAAAGTGTTTCGATAATAATATTGTGATTAGTATAAATACAAATATCAGCCGCTATATTTAGTCCTTCCTGCACCAATTGTTCGGCAGTTAAATGTGAAGCGTGTTTTTTTAAGGCAGTAGCTGCCGACTGTGCGTACATACTTCCCGAGCCAATAGCTGCAATTTGATTGTCAGGCTCTAATACGTCACCAGTGCCTGAAATAATGAGTATTTCGGTTTCATTGGCTACTATCAGCATTGCTTCTAATTTTCTTAAAAATCGGTCGGTTCTCCAATCTTTTGCCAATTCAATGGCGGCACGTTTCATATTTCCACCGTAGGCATTTAGTTTTTCTTCAAAGCGTTCTATCAAAGTGAATGCGTCGGCGGTTGAACCTGCAAAACCTGCAAGAATTTTCCCTCCATACAACTTTCGTACTTTTCTAACATTACTTTTAGCAATAGTATTGCCCATAGTTGCCTGTCCGTCAGCTCCGAGAGCTACTTTTCCTTCATGAATTATCCCAAGAACGGTCGTTGAACGAATTTTTATCATATTTTTTATCAATCTCTAAATAAACCAATTGTGCCACACTCAAAAAGCATGGCACAATTGGTTTTTTTAATATTTTAATGTTTGAGATTTATGGGTTTTTACACCAATAACTTATAAGGCTCTTCTAATAATTGTTTCAGTGTTACCAAGAAAGCAGCCCCAGTTGCTCCATCTACAACACGGTGGTCGCAGGTAAGGGTTAATTTCATTACGTTCGTAGCGTAGAATTGACCATTTTTTACTGCAACAATTTCCTTGATTCCACCCACAGAAAGAATACAAGATTCATTTTTAGGGTTATTGATAATCGAAGTAAATTGCTCAATACCAAACATACCTAAGTTACTAACTGTAAAAGTATTGCCCTCCCAATCTTTCGGTTGAAGTTTGCCATTTTTTGCTTTTCCACCTAAATCTTTGGTGGTTGCTGCTAAAACAGACAAAGGTAAAGTATCCACAAATCGAATAACGGGAACTACTAAACCATCGGGTATTGCTACCGCCATGCCAATATGAACGTGTTGATTACGTCTGATGTGGTCTTCTCTCCACGATGAATTAACATTTGGATTTTTTTTCAATGCTACGCCACAGGCTTTCAAAATCATGTCATTGAACGAAATCTTCACTGGCGACGCCTCATTCATTACTTCTCTTGCTTGGATGGCTTTATCCATGCAGATTTCCATCGTTAATTGGAAATCAACCGCAGAAGATTGCGAATCAGCAAGACTTCTTGCAATTGCTTTACGCATTTGAGTCAATGGAATCTCCTCAAAGCTTTCAACACCCGATGCCGCAGCAGGGGCAGCCGAAGTGGCAGATTTTTCTTCAACTTGTGCTTTTGGTGTGAAATTATCTACATCTGATTTGACAATTCTTCCACCTTCACCGCTTCCACTTATTTCAGCTAATTTTACACCTTTTTCTTCGGCTAATTTTTTAGCAAGTGGCGATGCCAAAACTCTTGAATTACTTGACGATTGTACAGGTGCAGGACTTGCTTGTGGAGCAGATGGAGCGGCAACAGCTTGTGGCTTTTCGGCAACTACTTCTTTCGGAGGAGTTGTACTTGCTGGAGCAGCAACCAATAAAGCTTGATAATTTGCTCCTTCTTCGCCAATTACAGCAATAATCGCATTAATTGGTGCAGCTTTTCCTGCTTCAATGCCTATGTATAATAGTGTTCCGTCTTCATAAGCCTCCAGTTCCATAGTAGCTTTATCTGTTTCGATTTCAGCCAATATATCACCAGATTTTATTTTATCACCTACTTTTTTGAGCCAAGTATGAATCACCCCTTCGGTCATGGTATCGCTCAAAAGTGGCATTGTTACTACTTTTGCTTTGATATTTGACGTATCAACGGCAGGAGAAGCGGCAACTGGTTCAGGTGCTGCAACTGCTGGGGAAGTTTCGGCGGCGGCAGGTGTTGATGGAGCAGGTGAACCATTCAGAAGACTTTGATAGTCTTCGCCTGGCTTACCAATAACAGCCATTATAGCATCAACAGCAACTGATTGACCTTTTTCTACTCCTATATAAAGTAGCGTTCCGTCATAATAAGACTCCATATCCATAGTCGCCTTATCTGTTTCGATTTCTGCCAAAATATCGCCTGATTTTACAACGTCACCAACTTTTTTGTTCCATGCCGCAATGACACCCTCTGTCATGGTATCACTCATTTTGGGCATTCTGATTACTTCTGCCATTTTTTATATTATGCTTAGATTTTAGATGCTATCTTTTCAACCCTCAAAATTATAACAAAGTAGCCAAATGTCCTTAAAAACTAAAGAGAAAGTTTGTTTTATTTTTTTTAAGAACCGCACTATTGCAAAAAAACATCTTTTACGGGCTTTTGAAATAGAAAAATATAAAAGATTCCAAATTTTTTGCTTGAAATAAGCTTTGCTGTTAGTTTATTGATTAATGTTTTATCATCAGTAATGATGGCGGTATAAGCATATGGTTTTCTTGCGTTATAACAATATTGCAGGTCTTGTGGATATTGGATATAATTTATTTTAAATTTTTCGCCAAATTTATCTTGACCAAACATAAAAAATGGGTGTATCCATTGACAATCATTCGAAGCGAATCCTACTTGATAATCATTTGCTCGGAGATAAGTAAAAATACCTTTAAAATCTTGATAGGTTTTGTTATCAAAAGTAAAATAGCCTTGCTTCCATTCTTTTCGTTCAAAAATATTATGTCTGATAAAATCATAATAAGTTGTGCTATCAAGCATCTCAAATATTTCTTTTCTTTGACTTCTTCTTAAATTTGGTACAATATTATAGGTTGTATCTGTAAAATGTAGCGAAGTTAATTGATATAACCTTAGTTCTTCTAATTTTTGAAATTGGTCTTTGTTTAAAGATTCTTCGTTCCTACCTATGCTATGTGGAACATAAATAAATATCTTTTTGAAATAATAAGCCATCGGCATGATAGGCTTCAACGAATTACAAAAGACATAGGGTAGGGCAGCAAACATGAGTATAAATGCTGTTGTATTAATAATCCAGTTGTATTTTTTTGATATTTGCCAAATAACAAAACCAATAACGGGGGTAGATGCCAAAAAGAAAGGCAATTGTGTACGGGAATGAAAGATTTGCCATTTGAAAACTGACGCATAAGTAACTAAACCCACAAACAATAACATAAAATATACTAAGACTAAATGTTGATTGTTTTCTTTCTTTCGGAAATTGATAATAAACCAAAAAATACAAAAGCAGATAAGAAAAAAATGAACGAAATTACCAGAAAAATCTTCACCGATAGAAAAAATTGTATAATATGAAGCAAAAGTTGAGTTCATATTATTCAGGTCATAGCCAATGAAAAGATGGAATTTGGCTATGAGTTTATCAAAAGTATTATTCCAAGAATTTATAGGTAATCCCACGTGGTTTCCTATAATTTTTGAAAGATTTGACAAAGTAACTTTTATTCCGATTTCTTCATTTTTGTAGTTATAATACAGCATGCTTTTTGGGTTCGGCATGAGTATATTTCCAAAAACCACGTAGTTTCGATAGAAAAATGCACTAAAAGTAATTAAAAACAATCCAGCTGAAATAGATCCAATTTTGGTGGCTCTTTTCCAATCTATTTTTAATTGATAAATTCCAAAAAAAGCTATGAAACCAAGACAATACATAAAAATTGAATACTTGGTAAAACCTGCCAATAAAAGCGATAAAATCGTCCATTGAAAGTTTTTTTTGAAAGAATTGCTCGATTCTTGAATTAAAAGTAGTCCAAAATACAAAGTACAACAAAAGTAAAAACTTGCCAAATAATCGTTTTGGCTGCTTGTCGCTTGTAAAAGTCCCATCGGAATACAACAGGCAAGAATAACTACCAAGCCTTGACCTTTGTTCGTCATTCCAAAGGTTTTGCCTATCAAAGAAGCCGTAATGATTGTGCCTAAAAAAGCAATAAATTGAACTGAATTCACAAAGCCATCTCCACCCGTAAGTGCGATGGTGTGCAGTAATAAATATTCAGAAAAAACATTATAATATAACTGATACGGACTTGAAGTTGGGTAATGAAACAGATTTTGATTTTGAAGCCAAAACATTGCTCTTGCTATATGGTAGCCCAGAGCATCTGTATTATTGGGTGTTACGTAAAAAGTTAGAAAAAGAAGGGTAATAACGATGAGCAAAAAGAAAACAAATACACTCTTAGAAAAAAAACTAAATATTGTATCGGAGAAAATTTTGTATTGATAAAATGGACGATGAAACGTTATGACTTTTTTCCAAAAAAGATAAAAATAAATGCCAACTGTGAATAGAATATAAGAACCGATAATAAATTTACGATTCAAAATACAAAGATTACCTAATATTTCGGTTGTGAGAAAAATAAAAACCGAATAGGCAATCAAAGATTTTAGTACAGCAACTCTAAAACCATTGAAAGGATTATTTTTATAGAATAAGAACAATCCTTTTATGATTAATAGAGATAACAATATGGGCATAAATAGAATCAGATAATTAACTTTAAATGACGTAAATTATTGATTATCAATTGTTTAAAAATATTATCTCTTAACTATTTATCTTCAAAATCGCCATAAATGCTTCCTGTGGAACTTCAACTGTACCAATCTGACGCATACGTTTTTTACCTTTCTTTTGTTTTTCTAAGAGTTTACGTTTACGAGAAATATCACCGCCGTAACATTTGGCAGTTACATCTTTTCGCAATGCTTTCACTGTTTCACGAGAAATAATTTTTGCTCCGATAGCCGCTTGAATCGCAATATCAAATTGCTGACGAGGCAATAATTCTCTTAATTTTTCGCACAGCTTTTTGCCCCAATCATGGGCCTTATCACGGTGAACAATGGCAGAAAGTGCATCAACTGGCTCACCATTGAGCAAAATATCTAATTTTACTAATGAAGATTCACGATATCCAATCAAATGATAATCGAGTGAAGCATAGCCTCGTGAGATAGTTTTAAGTTTATCAAAAAAATCGAAAACAACTTCCGATAATGGCAATTCAAAAGTAAGTTCTACACGTGTTGCAGTGAGATAAATTTGGTTTTTCAAAAGTCCACGTTTTTCCATACACAAACCTATGATTGGTCCAACGTAGTCGGCAGCCGTAATAATTTGTGCATTTATAAAAGGTTCTTCTATCCAATTGATTAAGTTTGGCTCTGGCATTTCCGAAGGAGCAGAAACCTCAAACATTTCATCTTTTTTATCAATTACATGAAATCTAACCGACGGAACTGTCGTCAAAACCGTCATGTCGAACTCACGCTCCAAACGTTCCTGCACGATTTCCATGTGCAACATTCCTAAAAACCCACAACGGAAACCAAAACCTAAAGCAGCAGAAGTTTCAGGTTCCCAAATCAAGGCTGCATCATTGAGTTGCAGTTTTTCCATGGCATCACGAAGTTCCTCAAACTCTGAGGTATCAACAGGGTAAATTCCTGCGAAAACCATTGGTTTGACCTCTTCAAAACCTTTAATCATTTCTTTGGTCGGATTCTCAACATGAGTAATCGTATCGCCAACCTTAACTTCTTTTGCAACTTTTATACCCGAAATGATGTAACCAACATCACCACAATCTACAAAATCACGAGGTTCTTTTGTTAATCTCAAAATTCCGACTTCGTCAGCAAAATATTCTTTTCCTGTTGCAATAAATTTTACTTTATCGCCTTTGTTAATTCTACCATTTTTTACTCGAAAAATTACTTCGATTCCACGATAAGAATTAAAAGTTGAGTCAAAAATTAATGCTTGTAATTCAGCTTTTGGATTGCCTTCGGGTGGTTTGATTCGATGAATAATTGCTGCCAAAATTTCGTTGATACCAATACCTTCTTTTGCACTTGCAGGAATAATAGAATCTCGGTCGCATCCAATCAAATCAACAATTTGGTCTTTCACCTCTTCGGGCATTGCACCAGGAAGGTCTATTTTATTTAAAACAGGGATGATTTCGAGGTTGTGGTCGAGAGCTAAGAAAAGATTGCTAATCGTTTGAGCTTCAATGCCTTGAGCGGCATCAACCACCAATAATGCACCTTCACAAGCTGCAATTGAACGAGATACTTCGTAACTAAAATCGACGTGTCCAGGCGTATCAATGAGATTTAGTACATATTCTTGTCCTTCAAATGTATAGTTCATCTGAATCGCATGGCTTTTAATAGTTATCCCTCTTTCACGCTCCAAATCCATGTCGTCAAGCACTTGAGCTTGCATATCTCTCCCTGAAACTGTTCCTGTAAATTGTAATAAGCGGTCGGCAAGTGTGCTTTTGCCGTGATCAATGTGTGCAATGATGCAAAAATTACGAATATTTTTCATTAAGTACCGTGTTCTGAAGGCAGAATTCTGAATGTAAAATTGATATATATATTCCTACTTCAAAGCCCTCCTTATTTGGGGAGGGTTGGGTGGGGCTACAAAAATAGTAAGAAAAAGACAGATTTTTAAAGATATTTTTCTTCAACCAAATAATTAGTTACATAATCCTTCACGGCATCTTCGAGCGAAGTAAAGGGTTTTTTGTAGCCAATTGTGCGTAATTTACTCATATTTGCTTGTGTAAAATACTGATATTTATCTCTAATATCTTCAGGAGTATCGATAAAATCAATATCAGGAGGAAGATTTAGGGCGGAAAAGGTAGCTTTTGCGAGGTCTAAAAAAGTGCGTGCTTTGCCAGTTCCGAGGTTATAAATGCCCGAATTTCGTCGGGAGTGCATCAAAAATATACAAACATCAATCAAATCTTTAACGTAAATAAAATCTCGCATTTGCTCCCCATCTTTAAAATCTGGTCGGTGCGATTTGAAAAGTTTTATTTTACCAACCTTATTTATTTGATTGAAAGCATGAAAAATCACAGAGGCCATACGTCCTTTATGAAACTCATTTGGCCCATAAACATTAAAAAACTTTAATCCTGCCCAAAAGAATGGAGCATTTTTTTGAGTCAAAGCCCATTTGTCAAAATCGTTTTTTGAATCTCCGTAAGGATTTAGCGGTTTCAATTGCGGAATTAATAATTCATTATCGTCGTAGCCAAATTCTCCCGCACCATAAGTGGCTGCCGAAGAAGCATAAACCAATGGAATTTGATACTCATGGCATTTTTTCCAGATTTGTTTCGAGTAGTTGAGATTCAATCTATCAAAAATCTCTTTATCAAATTCCGTCGTATCAGTTCTTGCACCGATATGAAAACAAAACTCAACTTCTGCCTGATTTTTGTCAAGCCAATCGAAAAAATTATCTCGATGGACAAACTCTTGAATTTTTTTACCAGCTAAGTTCTTCATTTTCAGTGGATTAGAAAAGTCATCCACTGCAATAATGAAATTGAAGTTATCTTGATTCAATCGCTGAATCAAACCACTTCCGATAAACCCTGCTGCACCTGTTACAATTATCATAGTTGTTTTCCAAAAAAAATAGTCTGCAAAATTAAACTATTGCCAAATACAAATCCATACATTAAACATTGATTAAATTGTACTTTTTCAAGAAAAAGACTAAATTGGCATGAATTGATGAATTTTGGTGGTAATTTTATAAAAAAATTAAGCAATCTAATGATTCATATTACGAGAAGAGAAACATTTAACGCTGCTCATCAACTATATAATCCGAAGTGGTCGGCAGAAAAAAATAGAGAAATTTTTGGACTTTGTTCAAACATTCACGGACATAATTGGGAACTGTTTGTTACTGTAAAAGGAGAAATTGAGGAAGAAACGGGCTTTGTGATGGACTTAAAAGATTTAAGCCAAATCATGAAAAAAGAAATTGTTAATAAGGTTGACCATACTTTTTTGAATAAAGACGTAGATTTTTTGAGAGGAAAATTGCCAAGTACCGAGGTTTTTGCCGTAGAAATTTGGAAAATTTTACAGCCAATAATTCCCAATTTTTGTAAAGGAACTCTCCACAGCATAAAGTTGGTTGAAACAGCTAATCATTATGTTGAGTATTTTGGCAAATAAAAACACCCCAAACCCCTAAAGGGGCTTTAGCATGATAAATAAAAATGAAAGTAATGAAAGACTTGGCTCCCCTTTAGGGGTTGGGAGTAGATACTTTATAATTGCAGGAGAACGTTCGGGAGATTTGCATGGGGCGAATCTTATCAAAGCTATTAAAAATGCTGATAGTGAGGCTGTTATAAAGGCTTGGGGTGGCGATTATATGCAGGAAGCTGGTGCAGAAATTTCGAAACACTATCGTGATTTGGCTTTTATGGGATTTGTGGAAGTACTGTTTAATTTGCCAAAAATCTTAGGTTTTTTTAAAGAATGCAGAAACACAATTGCTGAGTTTAAGCCTGACGCCATTATTCTGATTGACTATGCAGGGTTTAATATGCGAATGGCAAAGTGGGCAAAAAAACACGGTTATAAAGTTTTTTATTATATTTCGCCTAAAGTTTGGGCGTGGAATCAGAGCCGTGCTTGGGCTTTAAAAACGAACATTGATAGGCTTTTTGTGATATTTCCTTTTGAGGTAGAATTCTTTAAAAAGTACAATTATGAAGTGGAATTTGTCGGAAATCCACTTTTTGATGCCATAGCAGCTTTTAAACCCAATCTTGAGTTTTTAAAAGAAAATCATTTAGAAAACAAGAAAATCATTGCTTTGCTTCCAGGAAGTAGAAAACAAGAAGTTGACAAAATGCTTGAGCTAATGATTGCTACTAAAGAACAATTTATTGACTATCAGTTCGTTATTGCAGGGGTAGGTAATCTTTCAAAGGCGTTTTACGAGAGGTTTTTGACTGAAAATATAAACGTAGTTTTTGACCAAACCTATGATTTATTAGCTCATGCACAAGCGGCGATGGTAACATCTGGTACTGCAACTTTAGAAACAGCCTTATTTGATGTTCCGCAAGTGGTTTGTTACAAAACAAGCTGGATTTCATACAAAATTGCCAAGCAATTAATCAAAGTTCCATTTATATCATTAGTCAATTTAGTAGCACAAAAAGAAGTTGTGAAAGAATTGATTCAAGATGAATTGACAAGCAAAAATATTGCATACGAACTTAAAAAAATATTGCCTAATTCAGGAAAAAGAAAGAACCAATTGCTTGGTTATCAGATGATTAAAGAAAGTTTAGGTGATGTTGGAGCATCTGAAAAAACAGGTAGGAGAATTGTTGAATTACTTAATAAGTTATAAATAAAAGTAGTGTTGTATAAAATAAAATTGTATAAAAATGAGAATCTCAAGCATAATTATTATCTTATTGGCAAGTGTTTTAAGTATTTTTTCTTGTAAAAAAAGTACCTCAAGTGTTACTCCAAAAACAAAAACTGAGCTTTTATCGGGAACTATTTCTAAAACTTGGAAAAATACAAAAGCAGAAGCAACAAATCCACAAGGATTGAAGATTGATTTGGTCTCAACTCAACCAACTTGTGTAACAGATAATTTGTTGATATTTTTTCCAAACAAATCGTATGAAATCCGTGAAGGGGCAACTAAATGTAATCCATCAGACCCAGATTTATTATTAAAAGCAAATTGGAGCTTGAATGCCACTGAAACCCAATTTTCGATTGACAAAATAATTTTTCAAGGAAGACAAGTTGAAAATGTTGTTTTTGACATTGTTGAATTAACAGAAACAATATTTATAGGTAAAACATCGCTCGCTTTAAATGGCGTTACTTACCAGTTTGTGGCTACTTTTGAGGTTTCAAAATAGGAAATTTACAGTGTTTATTAACAAAAAAACGAATTGTTAATAAACTTATTTATATTAAGTCTAAATTTGCGAACATTTATCTTTATTCTTTTGTTAGAGATTAGAGGTAAATTACGCAAAATCAATAGTATGAGCAAGGATTTAGAATTATTAGAAGAACTTACCACGTCCGAATATAAGTATGGATTTTATACTGATATGGAGGTGGATGAAATTCCTGCGGGATTGAGCGAACACGTTGTTCGATTAATTTCTGCCAAGAAAAACGAACCCGAATGGATGCTTGAATGGCGACTAAATGCTTATCGTATTTGGTTAACAATGACAGAACCAACTTGGGCCAATGTTCACTACAAACCAGTTGATTTGCAGTCTATTAAGTATTATTCTGCTCCAAAACAGCAAAAAGTAATCAATAGTCTTGACGAAATTGACCCCGAATTACGCCGTACTTTCGAGCGATTAGGAATTTCCCTTAAGGAACAAGAACGCCTTTCTGGTGTGGCGGTAGATGCGGTGATTGATTCGGTTTCGGTGGCAACTACTTTTAAGGTAAAATTAGGCGAATTAGGTATTATTTTTTGTTCTATTTCGGAAGCAATTAAGGAACATCCCGAATTAATTAAAAAATATTTAGGATCGGTTATTCCTGTTAAAGATAATTATTATGCTGCCTTGAATGCCGCAGTTTTTTCTGATGGTTCGTTTTGTTATATTCCAAAAGGTACACGTTGCCCAATGGAGCTTTCGACATATTTCAGAATAAATGCTGCAGGAACAGGTCAGTTTGAGCGTACATTAATTATTGCTGATGAAGGCTCTTATGTAAGTTATTTGGAAGGTTGTACCGCTCCAATGCGTGACGAAAATCAATTGCATGCAGCTTGTGTTGAGATTTTTGCCCATGAGCGAGCAGAAGTGAAATATTCGACAGTTCAAAACTGGTATCCAGGTGATAAAGATGGAAAAGGTGGAATTTTTAATTTTGTAACAAAACGAGGTATATGTTTTGGAGCAAATTCTAAAATTTCGTGGACACAAGTAGAAACTGGTTCGGCAATCACTTGGAAATATCCTTCGGTGATTTTGAAAGGCGATAATTCGATAGGGGAGTTTTATTCAGTTGCCGTTACCAACAATATGCAACAAGCTGATACAGGAACAAAAATGACGCATATTGGTAAAAATACCAAGAGTCGCATTGTTTCAAAAGGTATTTCGGCAGGAAGAAGTCAAAATTCTTACCGTGGATTGGTAGATATTTCAAAACGTGCCGAAAATGCACGTAATTTCTCGCAATGCGATTCACTGCTTTTGGGAGATAGATGTGGAGCTCATACCTTTCCTTATATTGAAGTCAATAATTCGACGGCAACGATAGAGCACGAAGCAACAACTTCAAAAATTGGTGAAGACCAATTATTTTATTGCAACCAACGAGGAATTCCAACCGAGCAAGCCGTGGCCTTAATTGTCAATGGTTATGTGAAGGAAGTTTTAAATCAATTGCCAATGGAATTTGCGGTTGAGGCACAAAAATTACTGGAAATTTCGCTCGAAGGAAGTGTAGGATAAAACCTAATATTTAATATTTGTATGATATCGTAAGAAAAGACTGCTAATTGGCAGTCTTTTTGTTTATATTTCTGTAAAAACCTAACACATGAAAAAACTCATTATTTTATTTTTTATATTTTTTCTTTCAAATATCACTTTTGCTCAAAGTGGAAGAATTCAAATTGCTTTTTTGGGAGTATTTCACATGGGCGAATCGCCTGATTATAAACAAGGTAGTATTACTGATTTGCTGTCTGCCGAGCGTCAGAAACAGATTCAAGAGGTAGTTGATGATTTGTCGAAGTTTAGACCAGATAAAATTTTTGTGGAAAATACGCCCGATACTCAACCTTATTGGAATGAAGTATATAAAAATTACCTTAATGGAATAAAACCAATAGAAAGGAGCAGTGAATACAACGAGATTTTTCAGTTAGGAATCAAATTAGCCAAGAAACTCAATCATCCGATTGGCGTAACATGTGTTAATTTTGTTCAGCCAGATTTGACTATTGGTGTTAGAATTGCTCGAAATAAAGTTGATACATTGATGACATTTTATTCACATGAACTCGAACTTAAACGCCCAAGTTATGATGAGTATTTTCTGAGAAATCCAAGTGTTAAAAAAGCTTTTAATGATTATATTACTAATTATGAAAGTTGGAAAAGCCAAACAATTAAGCAGCATTTGTTAAATCTTAATTCTGAGCAAAGTATTTCAACACTTCATTATTTCAATATCACAGGTTGGATGGACACCAATACTAATGGCTTTGGAGCAGAGTTTACTGCAAAAGAATATTATAGAAATTCAAAAATTTTGCAAAATATCCTTTTAAGTGTAAGTCCATTCGACCGAAAACTTTTAGTAATTATCGGTGGGGGACACGTGCAGGTTTTAAAAGATATGCTCAAAACTCATCCTTATTTTGAAGTTGTAGATGCAAAAAAAATATTAAGTGATTTGTGATTTGGTGACTATTTATGTGCGATAGACTTCGTATTCGCTTAATTTTATAATATATTAGCTCAACGGAATCGGCCTATTAAATCGTTCTTCTAATGAAATAAAAGTTTCCGTTCGCTGAATTCCACTTACTTTCTGAATCTTATCGTGCAGAACCTCTCGTAAATGTTGCGTATCTCGACAAACAATTTTAGCAAAAATACTATACTGTCCAGTTGTATAATTAATTGTTACAACTTCTGGAATTTCTTCCAATTGTTTCGCCACAGTATCGTATAACTCACTTTTGTCAAGATATATGCCCAAAAAAGCACTAATATCCCAACCTAATTTTACGGGGTCAATAATGAGTTGTGAGCCACGCACAATGCCCATTTCTTCCATTTTTCCCATTCTTACATGAACTGTACCACCCGAAACAAAAATTTTTTCGCCAATTGTAGTATAAGGCATCTTGGCATCTTGCATTAAAAGTGCCAAAATTTTCAAATCTGTATTATCAATTTCAAATTTTTTATCCATTTTGTTAATTTGTTTTTGCGAATATATCAATAATTTAGTAATATTTTTACGAAATATGTAAATAATTAATATTTTTACTAAAATATTTGTAATTTATTACGTATTTGTATTAACTTTGCATTATCAAATTACAAATCAGAAGAGATGAAAATAACGGTTCGCCGTTTTGACTGATTGTAAATAATCACATTGTAAGGTGATGAAATTGGCAGCCATGCCCTCCTGTCTCGGGGGTGGTGAATATAGGACAAACGCAGCATAAGCCGGAATTTCTTAGTCGACTGGGATTGACCACCAAAATTGTACTGTGGCTAACTACACCGTGGGCGGTTCGACTCCCCCTCTTACAGCTATACAAATCGAAAGTGTGAAGGAATAATTTTGTATATAAATTTCTTTCATACTTTTTTTTTGAGTATTTTTGCTTAGTAAAAATATTATTTGGTTTTTAGTTTGTTGATGAAGTGTAATTGCGACACGTAATTCCGATTTGAGGATTACGTGTTTTTTTATTACTTGATTCTCAACATTTTAATAAATTATGCATTCAATCTTTGATTTCGGGAAATTTTAGCTTTAATTCACCAAAAACATATAAAATCTAATGAATCAAAGTTCTCCTTTTTTTACCAATGATGCCGTTGTTTTAGGTATTTTGATGGTAACGTTAGCTCTTATATTTTACTCCACAACGCTTGCATTTTTTGAGAAATTTTACAAAATTGTTCCCTCAATATTGCTTTGTTTTTTTATTCCTGGCTTATTGAGTTCGTTCAATATTATATCAGCTACAGAGTCACAACTTGATGAGACTGCTTCCCGATTTTTATTGCCAACCTGCTTAGTTTTCTTTACATTAAGTATTGATATTGAAGCGATTAAGCGGTTAGGTGGAAAGGCTTTGTTTGTTTTTTTTGCAGGAGCTTTGGGCGTAATGGTCGGTGGCCCTTTGGGGCTTTGGGTAGGTAAAATGATAGACCCAAGTTTTCTTGGAAAAGATGGAGAGGAAGTTTGGCGTGGTTTGGCAACAATCGCAGGTAGTTGGACAGGTGGAAATGCCAATCAATTAGCTTTAAAAGAAATATTTCAACCTTCACCCAAGGTTTTTGCACAAACAAGTGTAATTGATGTGCTTTTTGCCGAATTATGGTTAGGATTGCTATTGTATTTTGTTGGAAAAGCAGCCATTATTGACAAAAAAATGAAAGCTGATGCCACGGTAATTCATGAAATTAGAGTAAAAGTAGAATTAGAAAGTGCCAAACAAAAGAACCCAAGTTTTCAAGAATTGTTTATTTTACTTGCGGTGGGTTTCGGAATTACTGGGATGGCACATTTGATTGCCGATAATATTGTGCCTTTTATCGAAACTAATTATCCAACATTAAAGGCGTATAGTTTGGCATCAAAATCATTTTGGATTGTTACAATTGCGTCATTATCAGGACTTTTACTATCAAATACTCGTGCAAGAAATCTTGAGAAATTTGGAGGCTCAAAAATTGGAACCTTATTTCTTTATATGCTCATTGCAACAATCGGCATGCAATTGCATATTTTTGAGGCTTTTCAGAATCCAATGCTTTTTGTAGTTGGCTTGATTTGGATTTTTACGCACGCTATTTTTACAGTTATTGCGGCTTATTTTGTTAAAGCACCATTTTTCTTTACAGCCGTTGGTTCACAAGCAAATGTTGGTGGCGTGGCTTCTGCATCAGTTGTAGCGGCGGCATTTCATCCTTCATTAGCTCCAATTGGAGTCCTTTTGGCTATTTTAGGCAACGCTATTGGCACTTATTGTGGTTATCTGACTGGTTTAGCCATGCAATGGCTTTCGCAGTGATATTGCCAATGAGTAACCGATTGGAAGAATATAAACAAATACTTTTTTTACTCAAGACTCAATTTCATCAATTCGCTCATTAAAACATTCTATCTTAGCTTAACGTTAGGCATTATTTTTGCTGAATTTTTTAAAAATGAGGAGAATGAAAACTTTTGCTATATTTATGACCTGTCTATCTTTGACAGTGATTGCTCAACAAAATACACCAAAAAAATTTAACTATCAATTTGAATTGGGAGGTTATTTTTCGTTGACCAACAAACTTCCTTTTTGGCAAGCCTCCAATCAATATGGTAGTATTCCAAGCGACCTTCCTGCCTTCATGTGTCGGCAAAGTATCAAGACTAAAAAAGATACGCTCAATAAATTTTTTAAATTTGATTATGGTTTTGAAGCCGTAACTATTCTTGGCAAAAAACCTCAAATTTTACTTCCAGAGGTATTTTTATGTACTAAACTTGGTAAGTTTGAGATTTATGTTGGCAGAAGAAAAGAAATATTTGGCATTGTCGATACGATGATGAGTTCGGGTTCAATTTCTTGGTCTGGTAATGCCATGCCAATTCCAAAAGTACAAATTGGTATGCCAAAATATACCAAATTGTTTTTTAAATGGCTGAGTTTTAAAGGTACATATTCTCATGGTTGGTTTGGGAATCAAAGATTTGCTAAAGGTTATTTTTTACATCAAAAAACCTTGTTTTTAAAGATTGGAAAACCTACTTCAAAAATTAATTTATATGGTGGAATTGTGCATAATGTACAATGGGGTGGATTTCCAAAAGTGCCGCTGCCTCAAGGTGATGACCGATTGCTTAATGGACGTTTTCCACAAGATTGGTTTGTTTATGGGAATGTTGTTTTACCCTTAAAAAATTTATGGAAAAACTCTCCTAAATTTTCTGATTATAATTCATTTGAAACCACCAACCATTTTGGAAACCATTTGGGTTCGGTTGATGCTGCTGCTGAATTTAAGTTTACAAAAAGTCGCCTTCTGCTTTATAAACAGTTTGTTTTTGAAGATGGACAATTATTTGGTCTAACCAATACTGATGATGGGCTATATGGGTTGAGTTTTACACCTAAACCAGAATCATCATTTAAAAAAATAGTTTTTGAATATTTGTTCACTAAAAATCAGGGACGATATGAAGCAGGTGTTGCTCGACTATTAGGCTTGAAAGATAGACATCCTAATGAAGAAAATTTTTTATTTAACCATCAACAATATTTTGATGGATGGTCGTATAATCGCCAAACAATTGGTACACCTTTTCTGACAGCAGAAGAAAATTTAAGGTCTGAAAAGCAAATCGACAATGGCTATGTTTTTATTAATAATAACAGAGTTTGGGCAGTTTATGCGGGGCTTTTAAATCAGTTTGGAATGATACAAGTTTCAAATCGTTTGTCGTATAGCAAGAACTTTGGAAATACGAGTTTATTAGGAAAGGTAATTGTTCCTGTTACTCAAATTTCTTATTCAGTAAATACCATTATTCCTTTGAAACGAATCAAAGCAGATTTGAATGTCAATATTGCCATTGACCACGGAGATTTAATAAAAGACAATTTCGGATCTTTTCTTTCTATTATTAAAAGGTGGTAGTTTGGGCTTTGTTGAATTAACAGGGGTTTGCGAAGTGGGAGAATTTGAAAGAAAGTCAACTCAAATTTAGCATAAAAGTTTTATAGAATTACTTATATTCAATTACTCCCGTCTGCTGCCATTTTGCTAAACTCCAGTAATGTGCAGATCTTTTTTGTTAGTCCGCTTATTTATTTGCAACAACTTGTCCCTGCCTGAATTGGTGGGCAAGGAACGGTTCCGTAACTGCAAAATACGCAACAGTCGCCCTGCAAAGGTTTTAATTTTGTCTTACAGTTCTCACAATCATAGAAAAATTGACAAGCATCGGTTGGCATTTCTTCTGTTTTTTTGTGTCCACAGTTTGGGCAAGTGATTTCTGATATTAAAATTGTGTCCATTATGATATGATTTTACTTTTTAGTGATTTGTAGCCTGTCGAGTTGATGGCTTTTTCGATTTCTTTGATGTTGGTTTGTTTACTGTCAAACTTTACAATGGCGTTGCCTTTTTCGTAGGAAACTACAACTTCCACGATGCCTTTTAGTTTGTTAATTTCTGTTTTTACGTGATGTTCACAACCCGAACAAGTCATTCCTTTAATTGTAAACTCTGCTTTCTGAATTTCAGAAGTTAGGATAATAATTGCTCTGCTTTCTGTCTTAGGAAAAAAGATATGAGCATAACTTGGAAATGATAAAAGAAGAACCGACATAACGGTAATAATTCCTAAAAATGATTTCGTTTGCATAAAATTTGGTTTTTGAGTTGTTTCACAATTACAGTCAATTTGGTTAGTTGGTTTTAGTTTTTGATACCAAGCAAAACCAAGAACCAAAACGGTCATACCAATAAAATAAGGTCGGAAGGGTTCGAGCCACGAAAAAGTAGAAGCAACACCGCTTGAACCTGCAACGATTGCCAAAACTGGCGTAATGCAACACAAAGACGATGCAATTGCCGTCAAAAGTCCTGCACTAATTAATTTGTTGTCTGTTTTCATATTGTTTCCAAAATTTTATTGTCGTCAAGTATTTTGAAAAATGGTTTGAGCATTTTTTCATATTCTTTTGTCAATGAGTAAAATATTGTCTGTGCTTCTTTCTCTGACTGAATAAGTTTGCGGTCTTTAAGTTTTCTTAAATGCTGAGAAATGGCTGAAATTGTCATACCTAAAATATCGCTGATGTCGCAGACGCAAAGTCTATTTTCTTCGTAAAGTAAAAACAGAATTTTTAATCTTACATTGTTGCCTGCCAATTCCAGTCCGCTTGATAAAATATCAAATGAGCCATTGAGTTCTGTAACTCTGTTCTTACAGCGAAAAATCTGTTTTGTGTCCGCCTGTTGTCTAATACAAATAAATTCTTCCATAAAGTAAAGGTAGCAAATTTTCTTATTTAAGCAAATGCTAAAATATATAAATCCAAAAATAACAAACAATTAAATTCTGTCGGATAGTCTGTTGATGTTAGAACGGTCGCTTTGAAGGATTGCACCTACGAAAGTTTTGTCGTACTTTTTGTATTGTTCTATACTATTTGAAGAAAGCCGATGCTACCGCAGAATAAATTTTCAAAAATTTATTAAACCTATGCAACATATTTCAGTCTAATATTCGTCTATATAGAAAAGCGGCAAAGTATTTGTCTTCATAATCCATATAAAAAACAATATCTGACATGAACACTAAAATATGTTTGAAAGATGCCCAAGGTCGGGTACTTCAAATGCAAAATCTACATACTGGAAGTCAACACGAATTTGATGTTGAAAAGCTAAAAGATGGCGTTTACTTCGTAGAACTGCAACTTCCGAAGGGAAGAGCAATTACTCACCAGTTTTATATAAATCATTAATTTTGTTCTGAGTTTAGAGTACTGAATTCGGCACTCTAAACTCTATTTATAAATCTCTTTTCTTGCAGAAAGTAGCGTATTGTACATTAATGCAGCTACTGTCATTAAGCCCACACCTCCTGGGACTGGTGTAATATAACTACATTTAGAAGCCACTTCGTCGAATTTTACATCTCCTTTTAGTGCAAAACCGCTCTTTTTAGTAGTATCAATAACTCGGGTAAGACCCACATCAATTACTACCGCACCTTCTTTTACCATATCGGCAGTTATAAATTCGGGTTTTCCTATAGCGGCTATCAAAATATCAGCTTGGCGTGTAATTTCTGCTAAATTTTTGGTTCTGCTATGTACCAGCGAAACCGTACAATTACCTGGATAATCGTTTCGCTGCATCAAAATACTCATTGGTAAACCTACAATATGACTTCTACCAACTACCACACAATGCTTTCCTGATGTTTCGATTTTATATCGCTTAATAAGCTCTAAAACACCAAATGGAGTAGCCGAAATATAGGCAGGAAGTCCTTTCGCCATGCGTCCTAAATTGATTGGGTGAAAACCATCAACGTCTTTACGAGGTTCGATTGCCTCAATTACTTTATCAACATTGATTTGCTCAGGAAGAGGCAACTGCACGATGAAGCCGTCGATGTCGTCATCATTATTGAGTTGTTCGATTATTTCTAATAATTCGACTTCTGTAGTTGTTGAATCTCTTCTGATGAGTGTAGATTTGAAGCCAATTTCTTCGCACGACTTTATTTTACTTGCTACGTAAGTTTCGCTCGAACCATTATTTCCGACCAAAATCGCTGCCAAATGAGGTATTTTACCACCATTTACTTTTTGCTTTTCTACTTCTTCTTTAAGTTCTTGTTTTACTTGGGCAGAAATAAGTTTGCCATCTATTATTGTCATGGAGCTATATTTTGATGAAAGTGCAAAGGTAATAATTTAATTACGAATTACGAACGGTTCGCTGCTGCGAGTACGATTTGCGAATTTCGACTTATGCAGTACGATTTATTTCCTTGATTACTTTGTCCATATCAAATTCATCTTCACCACTGACCGAAATGACACTTTTTAAATCGGTTTTTGCTTTTCCAAATTTTAGAAATGATTGCCAAACATGGTCAATAAACCAAGTTGGTTCATAGCCCCATCGAATATCCATTGCTCGTCTAATTAGAAAAGTACGTTTGGAAATTTTTACTTGAAATTTTTTATCATATAAATCATTCATTTTTTCATCATAAAAAGCAAATAGACCTTCGGCTATCACTATATCGAAACGACTTCGGAAGAGTTCGACTACTTCTCTATAAAGCTCAAAATCAATAGATTGTGGAGATTCCCAATCGGTTTTATTTTTTATTTTAGGGATTTGGGTTTCAGGAAAAACAAAGTCATCTTGATGAAAAATAATTGCCTTCTTTCCATTTTTTCGGAAATAAGTCACTAAAAGATTAGCTAAAGTACT
>NZ_JAYWCU010000208.1:0-27911 GCF_043780375.1 Emticicia sp.
GTTCACCCACAAATCATTAAATAATTTGCAAAAATAACATCTTCTAATGTATTTAGGGGAATATTTAACAAAAATGATGCTTTCTCGTAGATTTTTTTAATAGAAATTGCCTTGTCATCGGTTTCAAAGAAAAGTTTTTCGAGTGGAATTTGTTGTAAAAATTTTGCAGTATTTGAATCATCATTCATCAAAGATGCTCCCAGAGAGAGATAAAAACCTCGTTCCAGTAAAGATTTGGCAACTTCGATATTATTATTGAAACCATGTATAATCATCGGTACTTTTGGACGAACAATTTTTTTGATGGAAATTAGCTCATTAAAACATTTTACACAATGAATCAAGATTGGCTTTTTTACTTCCTCGGCAATACGAATTTGCTTGATAAAAATTTCTTCTTGTAAGGGTAGTTGCGAGCCTTTTAATCTATCTAAACCACATTCTCCAATAAATTTAACTGATTGATTATAAGCTATTTGTCTTAGTTTATTTAGTTGAAGTTTTTGATTTGGCTGGCTTATATACCAAGGGTGAATTCCTACTGAAAGCCAAGAATTAGTGGGTGATTCTTCTGGAAAAGTTTCTAATTCTTCATTTGACTCTGGAATAATGAGATTGAAAATTATTTGTTCATCAGCTTGCTTTTCGGCGTGATGTGTATGTAAGTTGAGCAGCATAAATTCAATAAATGAATATCATATTTTAAAATTACTTACAAATATATTCTATCATTCTAACATTTACTCAAAATTAAGTTTCATATGGATTTTAGTATCAAATGTGTGCCGTTTTATGAGTTAAGTTTGGACGAGCTTTACTCTATTATGATTCTTCGTCAGGAAGTTTTTGTAGTTGAGCAAAACTGTCCTTTTGTAGATGCCGATGCAAAAGATCAATTGGCTTGGCATCTAATGGTGCTTGACCAAAATCATAAGTTAGCTGCCTATACTCGCCTTTTTGACAAAAGTGTTTACTATGAAGACTATACTTCTATTGGTCGAGTGGTAACGTCGGCACATAAACGAGGTTGTGGTATGGGTAAATTTTTAATTCAAAAATCTATCGAAAAAACCATTGAATTGTTCGGCAATGAGCCGATAAAAATCGGAGCCCAAAGCTATTTGATTAAATTTTACCAATCACTCGGTTTTGAACTCACAGGTAATGATTACATCGAAGATGGAATAGAACATACCTACATGATTCGTCCAATTATTGTTGCACCAATTTCTTTGTAATTGTCTTTCCATTGATTTCTATTTTCAGAAATTTCACTCCACTAAAATGCTGATAATCAGGCAATTGTATATTAAAATCGTTGTTTCCTGGTTGTATATTTTCGGTGATGTTAAAAAGTGTTTTGCCTAAATTATCTAAAAGGGTAAATTGGACTTTTTCAGGAATTTGTGCTTGAATATTGATATTTATTCGTTCTAAAAATGGATTTGGAAATGCTTTAATTGCAATATTTTCCCCATCATCTTCATTGGCAGTAATAATAAAATTTGTTTGAATATTATTGTCAAGCCACGTGAGTCGTTGAGTAATAAAGTTTTTGAGTTCATCAACTTCTCCAAACCAAGTGCTTGCGTAGGGTTTTGGTTGAGGCCAAACGTAAATACCCAAAATTTGCCATTTCTGAAAATTCCTAACAATTGGTTCTTTCAAATCATTTGTTAGTGAATCAATATGTTTATTTATTCTATCGGTTTGTAATGCTCCATGTTTCCTTTGAAAAGCATATTCTTGCCCTAATTCCTTAACAAATGCCGAGTCACTCAACATTTTTTCCCACCAATAGGGTACTTGCCAATAATCGTTGCTACAAACTTTATTAAAATTATAAGCAAATCCAAAAGGTGAATTTCCGTCACAATAATCGGCATTTCCATAGGTAATATCATAGTCCCACGGTGGACCCGCCTTTATTTTCCCACCTTTACTATCTTTATCTTTGTAAAAATAGGTACTGATTCGATAGCCATCTACATTTTTTGAGAGTTCGTTTACCAAAAAAAGCTGAATGAATGATTTAGTGTCAAAATACTTTCGGTAGCCATTAGTTTTATCTCTGAAATTGGCATCATTTAACGTTTTTTCGGCAATATCAACATAATTTTTGAGATATGTTTTTTGTTCAAAAGTGATAGTATTGGGTGATTCATATTGAAAATAGGTAAAATTTGTTTTAAAATTATTGTAATTTGGATATTTTGAATTCCAACCACCTAATTTTGCTCCAGTAGTTTTATCAGCTTTAAATATATAGCCACCCGTAATATCATCTCCTTTTAGGTCAGTTTCTTTCAATTTGGCAATATCTACCCTGCCAGTGGCTCGTTTTATCTTTTCTTCAAAAACATAAACTCCCATATATACATCATTCACAAGCACTTCAACATATTGTGTACGAGTTGCATACATGCCCATTTCACGAGCGATTCGCATTGTAAGTACATTGTGCATGAAGCTTTTTTCGTTGTAAGAAGCAAAAAGTATCCAGTCGGATTCTTTAGGCATTCCAAAAAGACTTACTTCTTTAGAGGCTAATTTATCGTCCCAAAGCTCAATGCCATAGCCTTTTTTGGGAAATATTTGTGAAGATGAACCTCTATATTCTATCCCAGCTAAACCATTATAATGATTTGGAGCATCGGTGGTTTTATTGATTTTTCCAACACCATTATAAATAATTTTTAAGTCAGCTTTTATTTTGGGTTCGTCATAAATGGTTGCTCCATTGGTATTGATTAAAATAATGGGAAGGTTGGAGTTCGTAAGAAATTGTGCCGAAATATTAGCTAAAAATGTGACAGTCAGTAGAATAGTGAAGTATAATTTTTTCATGGACTAATTAGGTCAGAAAGTTTATAGGTTGAATAAAATTACTTAATTTAAGAAAGATTGGTATTAGTATCGAAAATTAGCAACTTTCAAGGTTGGTCCATCATCTTTACGAGATTCTAACGTTTTTTGAATAGCACTTGGTACATTCGACATGAAATCATAGCCCGTCAATATTTCTAAATCATCAATATTTAGTCGATAATCGCCCCATTTTGTGCCATTTACACTTTCTTTGTTTGGCACATTTACGGCTATTACTCGAGTTTGGGAATCTATTCGGCTAATATCGTTGCTACCAATTGGTAAGATTATTATAACTTTCCAGAATGATTCTGGTACAATCACTTTTCCATTATCCAGCGTATTAGTTTTTCCACCATTGCTACCCGTTCCACCTTTACCATAAACCCCTGCAATGATATAAAGTTCGTTGCCACCTTCGGCAATTTTGCGTGAATAAGCTTCTAAATCTGCCCAAAGTCCACGATTATTATTGGGGGCTTGTGGTGCAATATTTGTCATCAAGAATGTTTCATCATTGTCTTCAAAACTTCCATCTCTATCATCGGAAGGGCAAAGATGCCCACGGTCGAAACCTGAATTGGTATAGTCGGAAGTTATAACTTTATACCAAGCACTTGGGAGCGTTTGGTCTGGACGAAAATTATCGGTGCGATGTGTATTTCCTTTCCAAGCGGTACTTAGGTGCCAACTTACCCAATTTGCTGTACTTTTGCTACGATTATACGACAAAACGTATTGATTTTTTATCATCAAATAATTATTCTCATCATTCAAATCGGCATTGCTTGGGTTTCCCATTGCCAAATTATCATCACGAGTGGCAATGTTTAATTTGGTTGGCGAATCACCAGTGGAAGAAATAATTATATCATCAATATTAAGGCGATTCGCTCCGCCCGAAATCTTTCTTATTTCAAAGCGAATTTTACTTTGTTCGTTGATAGCGAACGCCACAGTTGTAAACTTACTGCCCGTTGTTTTTTGGGTATTATTAAATTTTGTCCAACTCGCCCCACTGTTTTTCGAAATGTATAAATCCCATTCACTATCTCCATCGCCTTGATAAGCGGCATGAGAAATAGTAATATCTTTTACTCCTAAAATATCATAATTCATTCGAATAAAGCCTAATTCTCTAATCCTAACAGATTTTGCTCCATTTTTTGAATCATTGGCACTTGAGCCAATCAGAGCATCTTCAAAGTACCAACTTCCGCCCGTTAGTTCGATATTCCCGCCTGCATAACCACTCTTAGAGGCATTTTCTAATCCTTCGGGAAAGCCCTTGATACCCGTAGTCGTAGTTTTTGGCGTAATACTGGTGATACATGAACTGACAAAGAAGGTAAGAATAACTAATGAGGAGAGTATTTTAGTTTTGTGGTGCATGAATTCATAAGTTTATTATTTTGTAAAATTAATGAAAAAATAAAAACAAAACGGCTGATTTAATATTTTGTATTAAACCATCCGTTTTGTTGTGAAGAAGGAAGTATTATTTAGTTGCAACCGCCGATTTCGGCTTTGAAGTAACCACCATTGGTTGGTTGTGCTTTGAAGCCTGTACTTAACAAAATTACTTTGGATTGATAGCTTACTTTTGCAGTGTTTGTTATTTGGTTGGTGGCTGTTAGTAAGCCACTGGTGGCACTTGCTTGGCGAATCACTGTTTCTGTACTATAATTTGGTGACGAAATTCCGAGTGATGATAAACAAGGATTTAAGAGTGTGCAAGCACTCGAAACTCCACAATTTACATCAATCAGAGCAACACTTGTATTAAAAAACTGTGGTTTATTATTAGTTCCTATTGCTCCTGACCTTGTGCCGTGTAATTGGTTTGGGGAACAATCCTGTACGTCACAAGTTGCTTCTCCATCAAATTTATAGTAGAAAACCAAACCACTTTCGTTACCACTTAATTCTTTGTTAAAATTAACTCCAATTTGAGTTTCTGTTCTGGTAATATTCCAAAAGCGTGCTTCTTCAAGTCTGCCGTCTAATTCATAGCCAGTAAATGTATAATGATTTCCTAATTTCATTCCAAAGTTTGTTTGACTTGCGGTGTAATTTAAGGTTTGAATATCTTGTAATTCACCATTGATATAAAAACTACATTCTTTGGTGGTATTATTAAATGTACAAGCTAAATGATACCAAGTCCCTGCCGTTGGCGTAAAACTAAACCCTGCTTCACGTGGTGAACCATTCTCAGCAAAACCAAATTTGATTGAACTCCCTGCTTGGGCGTAATTATAGTACATCCAACGTTGGCTGTTGTCCATGATGGTTTGGTTTCGGTTATTAATATCAAACCTTGTGTAAGATTCTATTGTGAACGAAAGTGAGTTAAAACCTACATTGATAGGAATTGTAACAGCATCATCAATTCCATCAAAATCAAGAGCTTGACCGCTCGAAGGTGTGATAGTTACATTATCCAAAACTGTTCTTGGGCTTTCGCAACCCAATACAAAACAAACAGGATAATAAGTTGTAGGAGTCGTAAGAATTGGCGTAGTAAAAGTAGGTGTTTGAGCTAAAATTGCTCCGTTCGATGCTTGCCCATACCAACGGGTTTGTTCAGAACAGCCTATTGCTGAAAGTATTAGGCTATTCCCGCTTACCACACTACCACCCGCACTTGAAGGCACGGCAGGTAAAGTAGTACAATTTGGTTGATTGACAGTAACTGTTGCAGGGCTACGCTGGCTTTCGCAATTATTAAACGTACAACTAAGGTAATAAGTAGTAGTGGCATTGAGCAAAGGTGTAGTATAATTATCTCCTGTAAAAATAGGTGAACCGCCAGATGCTGCGGCATACCATTTTACAATACCAAGGCAACCATTACTTTGAATAGTGGCAGGATAACTTGCCAGAATTGTTGGTGTTGTTGCCAATGGGCCTGCTGGGGCAGGGTTTGTACAGGTAGCAGGAGTAAATTTCCAAGGTTCTGCTTCTACTGCTGGGTAGTAAAAATTTCTTACATTTTGATATTTATGCATGGTGAAATATAAACTACCATTCCAAGCATACATATTCACAGGAGTTGTGGAAGCCACTTTTGTTAAATTTTTTAATTGCTTAGTGCCTTCTGTCGTACCGTCTGTAGACCAAATTTCACTGTCTTGAGCTGTAACTGGAGTTGGTGTTTCTTTCCCAGCAAAATATAATCTGTTGTTTAGAACAGCGTATGGCATTTTTTCACTTGCTTCAACACTTCCATGAATTGAATTATAATAGGGGTCAATATTATAAGAACCTGTTAGTATATCGCTTTTTACCAATACTGTACCATTAGTTGTACCATCAGTTTTATGAAATCCTCTATTTCCATTACTCGTATTATCAAAACCTACAAAATAGACACTTCCATTGAAAGGATAGAAATATGCAGGGTCTGAACTTGAAGGGTAGGTTTGTCCCCAAATATCGGTATAACTTCCAGTAGCAATATTTTTTATTAAAACCGTACCCGTCTCTGTTCCATCAGATTTCCATACTTCACTACCATTTACACCGTCGTCTGCATTAAAATAGAGTACATTATTATGAATGATGCTTCGAGTATCTAAATTCGGTAAATTAAAGTTTGCTCCAAGATAGAGTGATTTATTAGAATATTTAATGGCATCTTTTCCAGATGAAAAAGGTCCAGGGGGGAAATTGTTTGGAATTTCAGGGTTAATATCTTTTACAATACTTGTTCCAGTGCTTGTTCCATCCGATTTCCAAAGTTCCATACCCGAATTTACATTGTTTCCATTTACAACGATAGTTCCATCAGCCACAAATAACATTAGGTTATTGGCCACGCCAAAAAATCTTGGGATTTTTGCTGACGTAGAAGAACCGATAGATTTTACAAAACCCCCTGATGTTCCATTGTGTCTTCTCATCGAATAGCTTACATTATTGAATTGGTCAGGAACACCAGCAATGAAGAAATAGATTTGGTTATTATAAGATTGTATTTCCGACTGGCAATTTTCATAAACCCTTACCGTTCCTACCTCTGTACCATCTGTTTTCCACAAATCAATTTTACTTGAAATGTTATCTGTCATGGTGAAAAACACCAATCCATTGCAATACTCCATATCAAAAATATCATATAACGATTCTTTTGTTCCACCATCGCCTTGATTTCCTCCAAGAAAAGATTTGATTTTAATTGTTCCCCCTATTGTTCCGTCTGATTTCCAGATTTCTCGTTGGTAGGTAGTTGTATTTGGTATTTTACTTTGTCCTTCAAAATATAAATGAGTTGGAGTTTTTACTATTTCACCACTATATGGTTGTGAGGAAATTCCTCCATTATTTTGGTAATTTTCATTATAAATTTCAGCCAGGGGTATTGTACCTGCTTCAGTTCCGTTGGTCTTCCACAAATAGCAGGACTTGTTTAAATCTGTGTAAGTCCAACCAAAAAAGACGAGATTGCCTCCCAATTCAGTAAATTTGGTAGGGTGTGAGCTATAATGACCATATTGAAGTCCCCAACCTGTGTTTATATTTTTTAATCTTTTGAATTCCTCAAAAGGCTTGGTCGTACCTGAATGTTTTAAATTTGACAAAACAAATCCTCCACCATCAAAAACTTCTTTTGTACCTACTTTGAAATAGGCTTGTGCATCAGGAAGCCGTCTTATCGTTCCACCAGTACCTATCAGAAGCCCATCAGCTCCTGTTGCACATAAAACAGCTTCACCACCTATACTATTACTTTCCTCATTCGACCACATATATACTTGGTCACCATTCGGTTTCATTTTCATAATTAATAAAGCATCATTAAGGCTCGAAAATGAACCAATAGTGTTAAAGTTTTCATTAACAGCAGATGGTACGCCCACATACATATTATCACTGGAATCAAGCGTTAAACTTCTAAATAGATAGGGGAATTGTACATCATAAAATTTTATCCAAGTTTCAACACCCGTTGGCGAAAGTTTAGCAATAAATTGTTTAGATGAATTCATTGGTAATTCATAAGTAACCCCACCGTATGTTACTGTTCCGTTTCCATTAACTATAGGAGAATTATAGGTAGGGCTTACACCGAAATAACCAGTCAGTAACACATTTCCTTGACTATCAATTTCTAACTGTCCTTTATCTGGGCAATGAAGAGACGGATACCTCTTCATAAAACCAACCGTCGGGGTAGCAGCATTCAGGTTATCCAAACGAATCACAATCATTTCCGTTGTATCAAATTGTTGATTGGAGAAATCATTAATCCAAACATCGCCTGTTTTTAAATAAACCCAAAGACTTTGTTTATTGTTGGTCAGTTTCATATCAAAAATGTGGTTCTCAAACTTTGAGTCCACATTGGCTGCAAACCACGCTTTATCAAGCGTCCAAACCTTATTATTGATATATAAACTTGGGTCAGTATCAATTCCTGCTTTTGTCGCTTTAAAGATTCTATATCCCCTGTTCGTAGTGCTATTGTTTGCATTGGGTCCTAATACATCAGTTGCATATATTGCCGTATTATCGGTTTGAATAAATTTATAATTTGCACCACCTACGTTTGCAGAATTTGCCTTCTTAATCCAAACCATATTTCCGTTACTTGCATTGATTTTATATAAAAGTGCATCGCCTGCCACATTGGGGTATGATGCTCCACCCGCTGTGGTAGCATCACCGTATTTAAGAGTGCCTCCTCCGCTCCCTTGTGATACTACGTAAATGAATCCATCATTGCCCAAATCAAATTCAGAAATATCCCCATAAACCAATGTCTTAACCCATAAAATAGTTTCACCTGTTGGGTTAAGTTTCATCAGATAGTAGCCATTAATATTCCCGAAATAGTCTTGGGCATAAATATCCTGATTGGCAAACTTCATGGCTTTGTTGATTTGCCCACTTACATACATATTTCCAGCCGCATCACGCTTGATAAGGCGTATGTCAGAACTATAATTAGTGCCAACCGAAGGAATAGATGGATAGCCTTCATTAGCCACCCTTGCCCAATCGAAGGTGGGGAATTGTTGGGCAAGGGTTTGATTGATTGTTAGAATCAAAAGATAAATGATTAATATTTTTTTCATGTCTTAATACGATTGATTGTTAAGGAATAGTTACAGTAACTGCTACACGTGGAGACTCACAAGATGTTCCATTATTACAAGCCACATAATAGGTTGTGGTTGAATTTAAGGTAGGAGTTGTAAAGTTTTGACCTGTATAAGTTGCCGTTCCTAATGTTGCTTGACTATACCATTTATATGTAGAGCATCCTGTGGCTGTTAAGTTTGCCGAATTGCCCGAAGAAATTGTCATACCCGATGCCGTTGGTGCATTCGGTGCAGGACTGGCACTAATAGACATTGTTTGTGCGGTACTTGACCCATAGGCATTATTAGCAGTTACACTTAAAATTCCTGAGGTGGCAGTATATGAAAAATCAAGAGTGATAGTTCTGGTATTATTGATACCACCCACAAATGTTACGCCTGTTCCAGAGTATGTCCAAGTGTAGGAAGTTGCTCCTGCAACTGCAGTTACTAAATAAGTCAATCCACTTCTTCCCTGACAAGCTGTTCCTCCGCCAACTATGGGCGAGGGTTGAGTAGGTACAGAACCCACTGAAATCAAGAGCGATGTACGTGTTGTTTCTGAACACGGTGAGTTTGAGCATGCTACATAATAGGTAGTATTGGCATTTAAAGTAGGAGTTACAAATATATTTCCTGTAAAAAGCAAAGTGCCATTTGTAGCTTGGTCGTACCATTTGTAAGTTGTACATCCAGTAGCAGAAAGACTTGTAGATGTGCCTATTCCGATAGATTTACCTGTTGTTGTTGGTGGGCTTGATGGAGAATTTGTTATAATGCTCAAGATTCTGCTTGGACTTGTGCCTGCATTATTGGTAGCAGTAACAGACAAATTACCCGAAGTGGCATTGTTTGCAAAATTAATCGTAATACTATTCGACGTTCCATTTAATGTAGCCCCTGTTCCTGAGTATGACCAGTTATATGTTACCCCTGCTTCATTCGGAATTGTATATACTACACCAGTTTGTCCATTACACACGACAGAAGAACTTACGGTGAAATTGGCTGGTTGTGCTGGAGCAATTGATGAATTACAACCACCAATTTCTGCTTTGAAGTAACCTCCCGAATTATCTGTGTTAAAACCAGGGCTTAGCATAATAGATTTCCCCGCTTTTAGTTCTATTGATGGTGGTATGACAGACGAGCCGCTCACTTCGATGGTTTGGCTTGCTTGGTGTTTGTTGATAGGAATAAAACTACTTCCTACTATATTTACAAAACTTATTGAAGAAGCACAAGGGTAAATTTGATGAAACTCCTGTTTGTGCAATGCTAAATCAGAGGTATAAATAGATATGTTAAATGTATTATCTGAGATTTTGGGTACATCCGCAATCAAAATTGTAAACGTATTTGATGTTCCATTTCGTACTATTGGAATTAATGCACCATTACATATAAATGAGGTTTTGCTCCAATCAATTCCCGATGCATTATCAATAAGAGTTATTGTGAATGAATTATTATCAGTAAAAGTCGGTGGAGGCGTAACAACAATGATAGGTGGGTCATAATCATTTTGGAGTCCAACTCCCAAAGCAAAAATCCCAAGTCGATTAAAGTTAATAGTTTGGTTTGCAGCTCCAATATCCTCCCAAACCTCACTACCATTTGGTAAAAACAAAACTCTTGGGACTAAATTTTCTGCAAGCCCAGCTAACTTCAATTCATAGTTGCTAAACTGTGTATTGATAGTAAAATTACCATTTGGAGCTGTGCTTAATTTATTTGTTCCATCAATTGCATCTAAAAAAAAAGTATCAGTTATCAACTTGAATGTATCTAAACTGGTTTTGGCATCAAGTTGGTTTTCTGGATAATAATATAAAAAATTAATTTTAGTACCACTATTAAATGCCTGACTTGCTGGAGGTATCGTAAATGTAAAAACACTTGGGGTTTCATTGGTATTCGCACTTTTATCTTTCTGACTTCCTATTTGTTTGGCATCTAAGGACAGTCTGCTGACTTGCCCTTGATTACTATTCGACAAAGTTATAGGAGAATTACTGACTGTTTCTTCTTTTGAAGTGATAAATTGGTTACCGAATTGTTTTTCTTCAGTGGTAGAGTTAAATAATCCTTCGGAGAGCTTAGTCCAAAAGTAAATCATAGGATATGAGTTGGGTAGCTCTAAATTTGATTCAATATCTGGATAATCAGTGGTCATTAATAAAGAATCAAAATCTTTTACATTAGAGTATTCACGCCCATGATGTTGATAACTATTCCAAGCTTTATACCCTATCACCTTTTTTAAGCTATATGTCGGCGATAACGGAATTTCAATTTCAAATTCATTATTTGAAACTTTAGTGATTTTTCTTCTATTTGAAATTACTACATCGTTTTCATTCCAATTATCATCGAAATTTTGAAAGACTATATCATTAAAATCAAATATTTGTTTGTAAATATTAGTCCCATCTGTTACAATATTAGAGGCTAAACTTAATACTGGAAAAACTGACTTCTCTAAAACTAAATTACTATATGGAGCATTTGTCGCAGTAAGAATAGGTTTGCTTTCTAATTTTTGTAATACTCGACCGGAATATTTAAAGTTGTTAATGTTAGCTATTTTATATTCTGAACCAGCAATAGATATTGCTTTTTCTGTCGAAAACTCAATTATTCCGTAATTTGTTTTTCTTTCAGATGAAGGGAATTCATCAGTATTTTTTTTAAGAGAAACTTGAAACTTTTCGGAATTTGAAGACCATTTAAAAGGAGTGAATTTGATTTGATTAACCATCTTATCTACACCACCCCCAAGACCAATTTCTACAGTAGTATTGTTTTCTTTTAAAGCGGTAATTCTGTTTGTAGTAGTAAAAGTCCCGTCAGAAGCTGAGAATTCATCGTTTGACTCAATATTGATATTGGCATCTAATCTAGCACTTAGATTAAATATACCATTAAATACCTCGAATTTATTTTCTTTAGATTTAGGAGTGAATAACTTAAAAGATGTTAGTCCTACAGATCCTTTTGCTTCAATTTCTAAATTAAAGCCGTTCTTGTCAGATGTAATAGATTTATCAATAATTCTCGATAGTCTTTCTAAATAAGTTTGAGCAAGAAATGAAAATGGATTTGGAGCAAAGAGTAAAAACGTTTTGCTACCAAGAAAAAAGCAATCATATCGGCTATTCAAATCAATGTCATAGCCATATTCTCCAACTGTGTTTACAGCTAATTTGCCTTTAAACTCGCCTAAACCGACTTCAATTTCATTTGAAACTTTGATATTCGCTGCAACTTTTGCCTTTACATTTAATCCCAATGGAGTAGATACAATTACGCTCCAGTTTGTGGCACTCTTTGGATTGATTATTAATGCTGGATTTGATGTTATTCCGAAGCCCACCGATGAACCTCCAATTTTTGCTTTTACACCTGGTAATTGTAAATCAGGGCTTTTAACAGAAAACTCTAATTCATCCTTTGCACTCATGCCGAACTCTTCTTTAATTTTAGGAGCTTTTTCAATTACGGATATGGTTAAATCATTATTTAAAGAAGACCTGCCATTATTAGCCAGTGTATTAGATGGGCTGCTAAAAGCATTTGAAAGTAACTCGCAACTTACATTTGCAATTGCTGCATCAACGAAACTGAGACTTTTCTGTGTCCCTGCCAAAATTTTATCATCTGAACTATTCTCTACATTTCCGCCACCAACTTTCACTGTCAAATCAACCAAGCCAAACTTATCACTTGGTGGGGAGGATATTATCTCAGGGCGACCATTAATCTGATATTTTAGTAGTACATCTTTGACAGGCTCATTTTTCTTGTTTTTCACAAGAAAGTAATGATGGACAGTGGCTTCACGTGGTACTTCGTAGCTATTTTTATTAATTACTTCCGATAAATTTAGAATTTGAAGTGTATCTTTATCACACGAAGAACAAATTTTATTATTACTTCCAGTAACTGAAATTGTAGGAACAAAATCAACTTTCAAATAAGGAGAAGCTGAAAAAACCGAATAAATTGTTTCAACATTCCAAATCACTCGATTATCTCCCACAATTGGATATATGCCTTGTATTGGTGCTTCGTAACAAAACTTTCGTTTTCCTCGGCATTCCTCAATGAGTGATTCATTAGTAAATTCGTTTATGTATTTGGGAGAGCTTGCATCAACAGTAGCACTAAATGTAATTTTAGTTCTAACTGATAGGTAAAATTTGGTATTTGTACTAAAAGAAGCTCCAGAAGGCGTTATACCAATTGCTCTATAAGTTCCTTCTCTGACCGTAGCAGTATCTAATTGAATTGCCAATTGCCCAAATAAATGGTTGGGAATTGCAAAAGCCAGAGTTAGAATTATTTTGCTCCAATTATTTCTGAATATTTTTGTCAATTCAAAATTGGGAGAATGATTGCAAAAGCGTATTTCTTTTTTCATGATTTCATTCTAAATTTAATAAACTTTATAACCACTAAAGCTAAGAAAAGTGCCTCCATAAATTTTCATAATATAACCAGCGGTTGTGTATGCAAATATTTCAATTGTATCATTAGTAGCTAATTTTAAGTTAAATGAAGTATTATAATCTACACCACCCATGACGACTGCTTGCGTAGAAACTCTGACATTTGCACCGTTTTTTCGAATTTGAATTATAGACACAGTCGCTTCTGGAACAGGTACAGTAACTGGAAAAATATTCATCTTTAAATCAAAGTGATACATTCCTGGCTCACTTGCTGTAAATGCACTGTTTGTTGAAAACTGGTTCGCATCGTCAAAATCTTCTATATTTAATATAGTTAGCTTAGTTGCAGTATTACCAGTGAATGTCTGCCCAGTTGAAGACGGAATTGCACCTGTTACTGAAAACCCTTTTGAACCGCCTCCACCAGCAGCATTGCCCCATTCAACAGTTCCAAAATTATCAACTGCGGTCAACACTTTATTTTGAATTGAGGTTTCGTTTGTGCTAAGTCCACTTAGTTTTACTTTCCCTTGAGAGACAATCGAATATCCATCTAATGAAAAGAAATTAGAACTGATTCCTGTAAGGTTTTGATAAGTAGTACCATTGCAGTAGTAAATCTTATTATCTGAGGTACAATACACCATATAGCCTTTTTCATTTGCAAGACAAGTAGTGGGCGGTGTTGTTACTTTGGGTAATGAAAAATAGTTTTGTGAATTAACTGTATTTTGTGAAAATCCACTGTTAAAAAAAAGCAGGAATAAAATCGAAATAAAAAATAAAATTTTCATTGTCTTAAAAAGTTTATAGGGGATTAAAAAATTTTCGATTTAAAAAAATCAAATACCCTACCCCAAATTCCATTTAGCAGTAAGGTATTTGATTGAACGATTATCAGAAAAAACTCACTTCATCGCCTGCTCGCCCACATACACAAGTTTCCATTCGCCATTGATGCGTTCTAAAATTCGAGTTTCACGGTCGGTTTGTAAAGTTTTCCCATTGGCATTAGCTTTTTGAGTATAGGTTGCCCAAGCCATATTATTATTAATTCTGATTTCTATATTATCTCTCTCTATCATGATGTCCTGCTTTTTGAGATTTGGAACAATTAAGTTTTGAAGCTTTTCCATACTTTCGCCCACAGCGTAAGGCTGACCTAAGATTGGTACTAAATACTGGCTGGCACTTTCATTAGTCTTTTTATCTGCCCAATAGCTCAATAGTTTTTTGCCGTCGCCATCAATATAGGCTTGTGTTTCAGCTTGAATTACTTTCTTGATAGCGGCTTCATCTAACATTTTTTCTGGAAAAATATCAGAATGCTGCGAAGAGGCTAATTTCCAACCTTTACCTTCATAAAAATAGATATAATTAAATACGCCTTTGTGTACATTGATGGTGTTCGGAGCGTGTTTATAAGTATCTTTCTGAACAAAACTTCCAGATACAATAGCCACATTGCCTAATTGCTGTATTTTCTCATCTTGGGTTATTATCTCCATGCTACCATAAATATTTTTGAGATTAGAAACCAACTCAATACTATTGTATTTTCCGCCTACACCAGTAGTAAGCAAATAGTCTTTGGTTGTATTTTTTTCAATAGAATTGGCAGGATTGGCGTTAAAATCTGCATTAAATTTTTTATAGGTTTCAAGCGTAAACTTTTCTTGACCTAAACTTGATAAAGAAAAAAGTGTACATAGGAGTATTAATAATTTTTTCATTGTTTTGATAGTTAAAATGTTTTAAGAAAACAAAGGTTGTTCATTTGTTTTATTTGCTCGAAATATGAAAAATGCACATACTAAACCCACTAAAAGTCTAAAACTCATATCAACCCAGAAGAAAGTATTGCTCGGAACATCTTTCAGGAAAATATCATAACAGGCTTTCAAAAAACTACCAACACAGGTAATTAGTCCATAAAGTAGAATGGCGTTTATGACTTTTTCTGATTGTTCGTTTCGGAGAAGAAAAATCAGCAATCCTACTGTAATATTAACCAAACCGAGGTATTGCAAAATAACAATGTGGAATTGGTCGATAGGCTGTATGCCATAGTTTACTAATGAACCATTTGCGTTAAAAAGCATCATGCCGCCCGCAATGAAGCCATAAATGGCAAAAAAGAGTAAGAAATTTGAGGTTTTCATTTTTGTTTTTGGGTTATTGGTAAAGAGATTTTATAGGTTTTAAGAGAATTTATTGAAATGTTAATCATTTTTTTTGTCGATTCTAAGCAAATAAAAAACACATACCAAGCCCACTAAAAGCCTAACACTCATGTCAACCCAGAAGAAAGTGTTGCTCGGAACATTTATTATATAAACATCATAAAGTGCCTTTAAAAAACTACCAATAGTGATAAATAAATAGGTTATGAGGAGAGATTTAATAACCGATGGTGATTGCTCATTTCTTTGTAGAAAAACAATCAATGATAAGGCAATATCTGTTAGACCCAAATATTGTAAAATAACAATATGGGTTTGGTCGATGAGCGGTACGCCAAAGTTTTCCAATGAGCCAGCAGCGTTGAAGAGCATCATGCCACCAGTAATGAAGCCATAAATAGCAAGAAATAGTAAGAAATTAGATGTTTTCATTTTTTTAGGGTTAATTTGATTAGAAATGGTTTTAAATTTATTTTAGGTTCAAATTTTACAATAATTACAAGCACTCTTCTCCAAATCTGATTTAACGGTAGGCAATTCGATTTAAAGGTTAATCTTAACTTGCCAAAAGTGACTTTTTTAAACCATTTACTTTTCTTCTGGAAACGATAATTCGTTTGTTATCAGTCATTTGTACTAGTTTATGTGGTTCTAAAAAGTGTTTTACACAATTTAGATTTACCAAAAAAGATTTATGTGTTCGATAAAAATTAAATGGTTCAAGGCGACTTTGTAGGCTTTTGAGTGGCGTGGCTACGATAAACTTTTCGCCATTTTTGAAATGAACAACCGTATAGTTTACATCGGCTTGTAGCAACATTATTTCTTCGGGCTTTACGGAGCGAAATCCACCAATCGGAATTGTATTTTCCATAGCAAAAGCTGTTTTAAGGTCTAAATTTTTATCCATTTGTTTTTCAAGGCTTCTTTTACTAAGCCAACAACCGACTGTACACCCATCTTGCGGAACATATTTCTGCGATGGCTCTCTACGGTTGGTATGCTAATGTGTAAGTTTTTAGCTATTTGTTCGGTTGTTAGTTCGTTGGCTATTAGCTCCAGTATTTCTTGCTCACGTTTTGTCAAGGTCATAGCCGTTTTGTGGTGTTTTGGTTTGTATGACAAAGGTGTAGGTTCTTGAAAGAATAATTTCTCATGGTTTACCATGAATTTCAGTAGTGGTAAACCATGATTTTGTTCTCATGGTTTACCATGATATTTGAGTAGCGTACTTGGAAATGTGATGGCTTTTGTAGAAATTTCAGAAAATATATTGATTCAAATGATGAAGAAACGTAGCTATCTTTTCTTGGTATTGATAGTTTTATTTGCCAATAATGTTTGTGGACAAACCTTGTTCATAAAGGAATTGGCAGAGGCAAAGAAGTTACTTCCAAGTGCCAAAAAAGATAGTATTATCGTTGATTTTATATTCCGTCTTACTCAAATACATTCTGTCAATGTTGAAAAATGGCAAGATTCACTTAAATTATATGCTACTTTAAATAAAAACTGAACGGCATTCCTCCTTTCAAGTTTTCTAAATAAAGATATTACAACAAGCCAATTTGAATTATTAACAATTGCGGATGAATTTGAAAAAAATAAATACTTTACTTATGCTTCTTGGGTTTATCTCCGTACGGGCGTTGCATTTACTTATTATTTCCGTGAAAAATCAGAGCAAAAAAAAGCACTTATTTATTATGATAAGGCTTTAAGTTTAGCTAAAATTTCAGGGTCTGAAATTGATATCGTAAGAGCCTATGATTATCTTGGCGACCATTATTTAGAAACAGAAGACTATGAAAAGGGGCTATATTATTTGAAAATTGCAGAGAAATTAGCGATTACAAAAAAAACACAGTCAATTTTGCCAACAATTTATTCTTCCCTCGCATCGTGTTACATTAACCTCAACGAATCAGAATTAGCAAATAAATATTTCAATTTGTATTCTACCCTTCTTCTTAGTCCTATTTTTGATTTTCATTTGAGCTATAAATTTTATGTAAATCATGTTTATTTAAGTAATGCTTCAAAACATTACCTAAAAAATAAAGAATTTGAAAAATCCTTAAACTATAGCTTAAATGCACTTTACGCAGTAGATGAAATTATTAAATTATTGGGTCAGCGATTTGATTTTATAACCTATCAGCTAAACGCATTAGAAATTATACATAAAACATATTTTGGATTAGGAGATTTTGAGAACGCGTACAAATACTTTCAAAAATTTGAGCAAATTAAAAATAGTAAAAATAAAAATGCTCAAATCAAAGATTTTAATGAACTAAATCTCAAATACCAAACCGACCAAAATAAACTAAAAATCACTGCATTGGAGAATGAAAACTTAAAAAAAGAAGCAGAAAAACAATCAACTTTAAAATATTTTGGCACAGCCGTTATTTCATTGCTTTTACTAATTATTGGTAGTGTTTTTTACTCGAACAATAAATTAAAAAAGAAAAACAAAGAAATCTCCGAAGCAATGCTCAAAGGTCAAACCATCGAACGCCAACGAGTTGCACTTGATTTACATGATAATTTAGGAAGCACACTTTCGGCACTTTGGTTGAGTTTGGATATGATTGACCAATCAAAAATGAATATTGAAGAAAAGGAAATTCATCAAAACCTTAGAGAAAACCTCGAAAAAGCCTATAATGATGTGCGTTTGCTGTCGCATAATCTCCTGCCCGAAGAATTTGAAAAGCAAGGTTTAGCAACAACTTTACAAGGTTTTGTTCGAAAAATCAATAAAAACTCAGCGATTCATTTTGATTTAAAAATAGATAAAGGCTTTGGTAGAGTTGATAATAAAATCGAATTTGAGTTATACAGTATTTGTCTCGAATTGGTCAATAATATTATGAAACACTCAAAAGCAACTGAAGCAAAAATCGAACTTTCTCGCAATGAAAAGCAAATAAAACTAATTGTTTCCGATAATGGAATTGGCACATTCAAAAACGACAGCGATGGAAAAGGCATGAAAAATGTAAAGGCAAGAGTTGAGTCGCTGAATGGTGTTTGGAATTTGAAAAATATAGAAAATCAAGGAGTTATAAATGAAATTTTGATTTAAAAAACTTTGATATGAGTAAAATTAATTTCTTTTTATTGGTAGTATTTTTTTTCTTAATTGCTCCAAAAGTGGATGGGCAACATGAAAATAATGAGCTTTTTTTAGTTCATAAGAAAAACTTTGATGAAATCTCAAAGATTAAAGAATCAATTTCAAGAAACAAAAGATTGATAGAAGTATTAGACACCATGATACATTATTTTCCAAACATCAATTTATATAATTCTTTAGACAATCAAAATACAGAAATCTTCAACAATTACTCAAAGTATCAGAACGATGTGAAAAAAGTGCCACATCTTAATTTAATTCTTGGGAATTCTCTGTTATTTAAACGAAAACCTATCGAATCATTGACGTATTTATTTGAAGCAGAAAAAGCTTTTGAAAATTTAAAAGATTATAATTGTCAGATTTTTACTTTGCTTCGTATTTCATCTGCATTTACTCACTATACAGACTCTCCGGCGGGATTGCCATATATTGAAAAAACAATACGTATTGCTCGAAATATCAATGATGTGGCCTTGCTTTCTCAATCCTTGACTTACAAAGGCGATTATTATATGACGAGAAATCAATATAAATTAGCATTGCCATCTTTTTATGAAATTTCTGCCCTTAAAAATGTTAGCAAAAAGCATAAAATTGTCAATAATTTTAATTTAGGATTTAGTTTTTATAAGTTGGGAAAAGAGAAAGAAGGTATTAATTTATTGGAAAACACACTAAAAATAACACCCGATGATTATGTTGATTATCAGATAAATGTTCGGCAAGATTTAATAAAAATATATATTGAAAAGGATAATTTATTAAAAGCTAACGAACATTTGAAAAAATTGAAGTATTATACTTTTTACCCAAATATTTACTCTAATGATTCTTTAAGATATAGTTTATATGACTATCAAATTCAAAAAGGTTTAGGAAATTATAAAACTGCTTTAAAATATTTAGAATTTAGAAGAGTTTATGAAGATTCTGTAAATAAAAATCAGACTGCACAGCAAGTGGAGGGAATAAAATCACAATTAACATTAAAAGAGCAAACTGAAAAACTTCAAAAATCAGAAAATGAAAAACTAAAATCAGAGAATGAAAGACAAAATCAATTTCGATGGTTTTTGATTGCAATAAGTGCAATTGGTTTATTATCAACGATTTATGTATTTCTTACAAATAAAAAACTGAAAAATAGCAATTCTCAGCTTCTTGAAAAAAATAGAGAAATCTCCGAAGCCATGCTCAAAGGTCAAACCATCGAACGCCAAAGAGTTGCTCTCGATTTGCACGATAATTTGGGCAGCACACTTTCTGCACTTTGGCTTAGTGTAGATACTATTGATAAATCAAAGATGAATAAAGAGGAAAAGGAAATTCATCAAAACCTGCGAGAAAACCTCGAAAAAGCGTATAATGATGTGCGTTTGCTGTCGCATAATCTCCTGCCCGAAGAATTTGAAAAGCAAGGATTAACTATAATTCTGAAAGGTTTTCTAAGGAAAATGAATAAAAACTCAACGATTCATGTTGATTTGAAAATTGATGAAGATTTTGGCAGAGTTGATAATAAAATTGAGTTTGAGTTATATAGTATTTGCCTCGAATTGGTCAATAATATAATGAAACACTCAAAAGCGACCGAAGCAAAAATTGCACTTTCACGAACCGAAAAGCAAATAAAGTTAGTAGTTTCAGACAACGGAATTGGCACTTTCAAGAATGAAAGTGATGGCAAAGGCATGAAAAATGTAAAGGCAAGAGTGGAATCGCTGAATGGAGTTTGGGATTTGCAAAACATTGAAAATCAAGGTGTTAGAAGTGAAGTTTTGATTCCAGTTTGACGTTTTACTCTACCAAGCCATGTTTAATGGCAAACTTTACCATGCCGATTGCACTTTTTACATTCAATTTTTTCATCAAATTGGCACGGTGAGTTTCAACCGTCGAAACGCTGATAAAAAGTGATTCTGCAATTTCAGAAGTTGATTTTTCTTGGGTAATCAATTTTAAAATCTCAATTTCTCTTGCCGTTAGGTGTTCGATTGTCTCGGGACGGGCATCATTATAATCGTCATCAGCCGTAGCAGCCAATTCTTCAATCACCGCTTCGCTATAATATTTCTTGCCTTCCATCAGCTTTATAATAGCTTTTTCTAATTCATCTTTTCCTGTCTTTTTTAGTACGTAACCATGAACGCCAGCCCTCAATGCCTCTCGAATATGAGGAGCATCTTCTGCCATTGTCAATAATAGTATTTTAAGGTTTGGATGTGTTTTTTTTAACTGTAAAGTGAGGTCAATACCACTAAAATAGGGCATGTGTAAATCAGAAACTAAAATATCAACCTCTTGATTATCAAGAAATTGGCTTACTTTTCTGCTGTCATTCAATATGCCCACAACTTCTACATTTTCGATAGATTTAAATAGCAATCGTAAGCTATCGAGTAATACTTGATGGTCGTCAATAAGTAAAAGTTTTGTCATTAGCAGTTCGACTTTTTTTGTTCTTGTAAATTGTCCAAAGATATATCTTTTCATTAAATAAGCTAAAGAAAATTTATTTAATGGTAGGCAAACTTTTGTTATAATCCAATGGAAGACGTAAAAAAAGAGAATCAGTACTTGATAATGACTGATTCTCAAAATATAATTCGTTATGCTTGTTTTTTCAATTCAAACCAAGTCCAAATGGCAGTAGCCACATCAATTCCCGCAAAAAGAATGAGCGTAATTGGAGCAACATCTGTGATAGCCATAATTGTAAATCCAGTACCGACCAACAATCTGCTCCAAATAGTGAAACTCACAACTTCGTCGTTGCCGTATTCTATAATTCCATAGTAAACAACAGCGAGTGAAAGTAATACTACGCCGAAAACTTTTATCCAAATTTCGGAGGTTGGTTCAAAACCGAACATTCCGAGAAGCGTATTCGGAATAAAAATAAGTTGGAGTGCCGTAATAAGCACGTAAATTACTTGAACTGTTAGAGAAATATAACGTTTTTTTTGCATTCGCTTTAGAATTTAAAGGGTTGATAGTCAATAAGTTTAATGAAATTAATATTTTTTTATGTACTTTCAAATGAATGTTCGATGTTTTGATTAAGTGGTTTATGTAAACTGAAAAAAGCGAAGCCTAAGCCTCGCTTTTCTGAAAATATGGACTATCGATAGACGTCTATTTACTTGTTTTACTTATTCGGGTTCAAAGCAATTTCAATTCGTTGCAAGACATCTTGCAGGTGATATTTGCTCATTTTGTCGGTTGTCAAAGGCAATGCCGCTTTGATTTCGCCTTTTAAAGACTCCAAGTGAGCCCTTGCAATTGAAGGTAAATCGGTTTTTTTCAAGTCCACCATGCGGCTATCAAAACCATAAGTTGCACCTTGCGGAATATATGATGAAACAGCCATTCCAGGGTTCAATAATGAAGTTACTTTCTCTACAAAAACCTTTTGTAAGTTACGGCGATAAATGTCAATCGTTTTCTTAGACTTCAGCTCAGACCAAATACCACTACGCAAATCAGTCATTAATTCATCTAAATTATAATTTGCTGTACTTGCCGAGCCAGTTTCTATCAACCTAACAGCTCTGTCGCCTGCCAAAAGGCTATTCAATGCTGCTTCTTGGATTGTCTTAATTGCTTCAACACCTTGCTCTGGATTGATTTTACTCAAAATATTTTTGTCTAACAACCAATTAGGTGTTTCAAAAACTTGACGATTCAAGAAATTTACGGCGTCCTTTTGCGTAGCTTTTGGAACAACTTCATACACACTTCCTTCCATGTCGTAGGTTTTTGGTGTGTCATAAATTCCACCAACATTTTTGGTTACATGACCAATATAACGACGGTATTGACCCGAAACGTTTGCGTACAATTCAGCTAATTCTTTATAAGATTCGCCGTTTTCTTTGCTCCATTCGGTCAAATTTGGTAATATTCTCTGCAAATTCTTAATTCCATATTCAGAAGCACGCATCGCATTATCACTCAAATCTTCGGTTTGGTAACGTGGGTCAAAAGGACTAACTTCTGTTCCAAAACGCTTGCGTGGGTCTTTTACCGCCTCTTTTGTGAGTTCATTCAATATTACTTTTTCATCTTTAGCACTTTGAGCATCAGGAAAATATTTGTAAGCCCATTGAATTGCCCAAATATCATAATCGCCAATGCGAGGAAAAAAATCAGTTACGCCATCTTCTGGTTGAGCAACATAATTGAAACGTGCGTAGTCCATGATTGATGATGTATGACCATTTTTTGCAACCCATTCTTTATCACGCAATTTCTCAACTGGCGTTGCCGAACTTGCACCCATATTGTGTCGTAAACCAAGCGTATGACCAACTTCGTGAGAAGACACAAAACGAATCAATTGTCCCATCAACTCATCGTCAAAGTTTTTCTTTCTTGAACGTGGGTCAGATGCCGCCGTTTGAATCATATACCAGTTACGCAACAAACGCATCACGTTGTGGTACCAACCAATATGACTTTCCAAAATCTCGCCGCTACGTGGGTCATGAACATTTGGCCCATAAGCATTCTGAATATCAGCTGCAAAGTATCTTATTGCCGAAAAACGAGCATCTTCTAAACTCATGCTGTCTTTTGGGTTCATGTATTCGCCACGAATGGCATTTTTCCAACCTGCTTTTTCAAAAGCTACTTGCCAATCATCAACACCAGATTTTAAGTATTTTTGCCATTTTTGAGGCGTTGCAGGGTCAATATAATAAACAATTGGTTTTTTAGGCTCAATCAATTCTCCACGTTTTTGGCGGTCGGCATCGGCTTGATTTTTTGGTTCAAGTTTCCATCTTACTGCAAAAACTTCATTGTCTGATTTTTGTGATTCTTCACCAAAACTTGAATATTGATTAGCAAAATAACCAACACGTGGGTCGAAATAACGCTTACGCATCGGTGTTTTTGGCAGAATAACGAAAGAAGTATTAAATTCCATCGTAACAACACCCGCATCACGAGAAGCTGGTAAATACTGTCCAATTTGTGGAATTGGTGAAAGCGAAACAGCTGGGGGAATTACACTAAAAGTTTTCGTAGTACGAATCTCAGTATTGATTGGATAAGTACGAATGTGCTGTATAAATGAACGGTCAGCTTGAAGCATTGCAATTTTTAACAATTGTTTTCTGACAGGCTCAAGTGAGAAAACCTGATTATCACCTTTAAAGAAATCGGTAACTTCTATGACCGACGAAGTGTCTTTTCTGAGTGCTTTAATATCGAAAACGCCAATAATTGGGTCAGCACTTGAGTTTTTCACCGATTGAAAAATAGGTTTCGTACTATCTCCACTCGCAATAACTAAAGTGATTGAGCGTAAGAATAATTTATTTTCTGGTCCTTTTTCCCATTTTACTACTTGACTATTTACTTCTTCACCGCCGAAAATACCACCACCTGCGGCCGTTTTGGAGAAACGAGTTACGGTCATTATTTCACGTCCGATTAGAGAGTCGGCAATCTCAAAGAAATATTTTTCTTCTAACTTGTGAACCGTCATCAAACCTTTACTTGAAACCGCTTTAGACGTGATTACTTCTTTGTAAGGTTTTGGCCCTGTTTTTGGTGCTTCGGCAGGTTTTGCCGTAACGGCTGGTGCTGGTGTAGCAGGTTTTACTTCTTCTGGCTTTTTATCATCTTTCTTTTGCGAAAATCCTGCAAAGGAGACCGACAAAGCAACCGAACATAAAAATGTAAATTTTGATAATTTCATAATGTAGGTTTTATTTGTTTGAAGATATTAATTTGTAAAACTACTCAAAATCAACTAATGTTTTATTTTGATTTGATGAACGGAAACTTAAATTAGACTAAATCCCAAATTTTGTAGAAAAAATGACATTTGTCGTTTAATATACGTTTAGTTTATTGATAGAGTGAGGCGGATGCTTTGTGTTAAATCAAATTTGTCTTTATCAATTTAATTGAAATCGCAATCAAAATCATTCCAAAAACTTTACGTAAAATATCAGCACCAGTTAGACCCAGAATTTTTTCGAGCTGCTGAGAAGTTCGTAAAACCAAATATACAAAGAGTAAATTTAGCAGAATTCCAACCACAATGTTTTCTTGTTGATAAGCTGCTTTCAGAGATATAATTGTAGTCATTGTTCCTGCCCCAGCAATGATTGGAAACGCCAACGGCACAATTGAAGTGGCTTTACTATTAGTGGTTTCATGTTTGAAAATGCTTCTACCCAAAATCATCTCAAAACCAATCAAAAACAATATTAAAGCTCCTGCTATGGCAAAAGATTTGACATCTACACCAAACAGATTCAGAATACTAATTCCTAAATACAAATAAGTAATCATCAAGCCACCTGCTACCAAAGTTGCTTGTTCAGCATGAATACTGCCTGCTTTTTTTCGTAAATCAATGATAATCGGAATAGCTCCCAAAATATCAATGACCGAAAATAGGATGATAGTTACCGAGATAATTTCTTTGAAAACAAAGTTCATAGCTGTAAAAGAGATTTAAGTTTGTCGAACTCCCAATCTTCTATGGCCGGGAAGTTGGCAATTCTGAATGTGGTATCTTTCCATTCTCCATAGCCATTTCCCAAAATTATATTATAATTATTTGCTATTTGTTTTAAAGTTGCAATTTCCTCTACTTTTCCTTTAACAGCAATAACCGTTTCAGATCTGATTTCCGATTTTTCTATCAATAGCTTCAACGAAGTTTTAGTTTCAATAAAATCGTAAAATTCTTTAGAACGAGCTTTTGTATTTTTACTAACTATTTGAATATCAGGCACTTGATGCATCACTCGCATCAATAAATAGATTCCTAAAACATTTGGTGTATAATGAGTTTGGTATTTTTGAAAATTTTCGTGGATGAAAAGTAAACTATTATAATGCTTTCTTTCGCCGATTTCTTCGGCACGTTTTAATGCTTTAGGTGAACAAACCATTATACCTAATCCTGCGGGTAAACCCAAACATTTCTGCACCGAAGCTAACCAAACATCGCCTGTTTTCCAATCCAATTCTATACCGCCAAGTGAAGAAGTAACATCAATTGTAATAAGTGAATCAGTACTGAATTTTTCAAGAAAATTAGTCGAAATTTGCGTAGCATTTGACGTTTCATTTTGCGTAAAACAAATGACATCGGCTGCTGATTGTGATAGGTTTTTTGAGTCGAAACTTTCTTGAAAATTAAATTTTGTATTTGTCGTTTTTTGATTTAATCGTGTGGCATACTCATACCATTTTTCGCCAAAAGCCCCATTGAAAACGTGATAACTTTGCTCTTTTACTAATGATTGGCTCACAATTTCCCAACATTCGGTTGCAGACGAAGTGAAGTAAACATAATAATCGTGAGGAATATTTTGTTTTTGTTTAAATATCCTAATACATTCTTTTAGTATATCCATAAAAGCCAAACTTCGGTGATTTTGGCTTAAAATGCCTTCTTTCATGGCTTCTTGAAGATAATTTGCCAATTGAGGATAAACTTTTGAGGGACCTGGGTAGAAAGAAATCATCAATGAATAATTAACCGAAAACAGTTTTTAATCTTTCATTTCTCAAAACAAAACTTTTCAAGAAATTTCGTTGAGCAAATATCTCCTTAATTCTCTCTCTAATTCAGGAGATGAAACGGTTTTGATATTTCCGTCAATGGCTAATGTGATTTTGCCATTTTCCTCCGAAATACATATTGCTGCAGCGTCGGTTGCTTCTGAGATACCTAAAGCCGCTCGGTGACGAAAACCGTAGCTGGTTGGTAAATCTTCGTTGCTTGCAATGGGCAAAATACAATGTGCCGCTTTGAGGCGACCGTTGGTGATAAGCACTGCTCCATCACTCAATAAACTATATTGACTAAATATTGAAACCAACAATTTCTTTGATAAAAGGGCATCCACGAAATCGCCTGACTCAGCAATTTTGCTTAAATCATCTTCTTTTTGAATTACAATGATACCGCCAGTAAACTCGCTTGACATTGTTTTTGTTGCATCTACAATGGTTTTTATAGGATATTTCCCTTCATTATCTATTTGATTTCCAAGAAGTTTACTAAAAAACTGGTTGTTGGCAAGGGTTGTTGATTTACCAATCATTAGTAAAAAACGCCTAATTTCTTGCTGAAAAAGTACAATTAATGCGATTGCTCCAACTCCCATAAAATATTCTAATATTCGAGTAAGTAACTCTAAACCAATAGCTTTGACAATGAGATAAAAAAGATAAATGAGCAAATAGCCCATAAAAACCCGACTGGCTACACTTCCTCTAACTAATTTATAAATATAATACAGTAAAAAAGCAACGAGTAAAATGTCTAAAACATCTGTCCATTTAATTTCTAAAAAGCCTATTTGCATGGGAAAACTTCATTTTAAATTCAAATTCGGTTTCAAAATACACCTGAAAACCTGAGTTTTCATAAAACCGCTTTGCTTTGGGGTTATTTTTTAGTACCTGTAATTCTATTCCTTTTAATTTTGTTTGTGCTTCCTTAATAATTTCTTCAAGTAGGAACTTGCCAAAACCTTGATTTTGAAAATCTTTGTGAATTAAAATATTTATTATTTCAAAAGAATGATTTTTTTCTTCAATTTCCAAATATCCGATGGCTTTATGAGCAAATTCTATTATTTGAATATTGATATGGTTAAATTCACTTTTGTAAGATGCCTTTTCAGTTTCATAAAGCGAATTTGTGTATTGCATGATTGAAAACTGCTCTATTTTGAACGTCAAATCAGCATCTTTTTGTGTGGCTTTGCGTAGAGAAATTTTCATTAATGATGCTTTTTAATTTTTTTTTACAATACTAAAGCTACGAATATAGCATTTTTTTTGGGCTATGTAGTGGCTTTATATCAATTATTTTAAAGGAGTGTTTTGTTCAGAAATTCATAAATAAACGCTTCTTCAGCAAGTTGCCAATATTGTAAAGAGTTTTGGCTTTGGTTTAGGCTCATCTCCCAAATTTCAAATGCTTTCAAACGAATATGCCCAAAATAGTTGTCGTTCTTAATGAAAAATGAACAGTTTTTATTAAAAAAATCAAAAGGAATAGAGCCAAAAAAATCTTGCCTACCCAATATTTCGGCAGTATGACGGTTGCAAAATTGCTTGATTGGACAATCACCTCCAGCACACAAGGTTATATCATAGGGCATATTGGTTGTATTTTTGATTGTACTCA
>NZ_JAYWCU010000209.1:0-28228 GCF_043780375.1 Emticicia sp.
TATTAGAAAAATACGATTTGAGGCTGTTTTTCTGAAATCACTCAAAAATTCTTTATAATTTTATATATTTTATTGAAAAATTATAATTAAATCACCTGAGTAGTAACGTTACACAATAATTGTGTAACTTTGGTAGATTAAAAAGTATCAAATATGACCCTATCTAAACAAATAACAGTTCTAATCATTGAGGACGACCCAATGTGGTCAATATTTGTTGAATCAATAATTGTAGAGTCTAAATATAAATTAATTGGTACTGCAAATACATTGGCAAAAGCCAAAGCAATATTAGATGGTCTTAAGCCAGATGTATTGATAAGTGATATTATGATACAAGATACTACGATCTTCCAATTTTTATCAGATGAGTCTTACTCAAATATTCCTGTATTACTTATGACGAATCATTTAGAAGGAGAAGTCTATCAGTCAGCACTCAATGTGCCTAAAAGCACATATTTAGCAAAACCTTTCCATAAATTCACTCTGTTGTCAACATTAGATTTATTGTTGAGCAAGTATCTAATTGAAAAGAAGGAATTAGAGCAATTTATTACTGTTAGAGGTAACCAGCAACAAGTAAAGAAGGTACTGTTTAGTGAAATAACTTGGATACAAGCCGAGGGCAACTATTGTTTCATCCATTCATCAACCAATGTAAAATACGCTCGTAAAAAAACACTCAAATCTTTTGCTCAAGAGCTAGATTCAAGGTTTATTAGAGTTCATAAAGCTTATATAGTTAATAAAAACTTTGTTAGAAGAATTGATTTAGGTAATCAAACTATTCTTATGGGAGAAACAGAACTCCCCTTAGGTCGGCACTATCGTAGTGAACTTGATGAATTGCTTGACCTAAAGTATTGATTTAAGCTACATTTGGTAATATAAAAAACATAGGTCATTGATTATAAGTACATTACAAATATTCTAAGTTTTCTTTCTGATTGCTTAAAATTAGAACATATCCCTAAAAGCGTGCTTGATTTGTTATTCGATAGCTAAAAATAATGTTTTTTGGGGTAAATAAATTAAACAGAAGAGTTTTATGTAACCAAATAACTCTAATACTCTACCTTATTTTAGTAAAAAAAATATTCAGGATTATAAATTTTTAATTTACTTAGGTTATATTTCAACACTATTTAAAATTATAAACGCCTGACTATAAGTAATTTAAGTATGATTTAATAGTAATAAATACAATACAAAGTAGATTTACTTTGTATTGTATTATAAATCATTTTCTAAGAATGTTTGAATATAGATTACTGTTAAAACAAAAAAGTAGTTATGAAGAAATCATAACTACTTGATAACCAATTACTTATTTAAGTGATCCCTACAGGATTCGAACCTGTGACCTACTGATTAGAAATCAGTTGCTCTATCCAGCTGAGCTAAGGGACCGTTTTGGTTTTGCAAATATAGCAGTTTTGATTTAAAAATTCAAAGATTATAAGTCAAAAATGAAAATATGATTTTGATTCTTAAAGATTTCCAGTGAAATTTGAACTCACAAACAAATCGGGTGTATAGAATCTGCCCCCTTCAATTTTAATGTTATTCAACTCACTCCAATTCATATTTTTTTTTATAGTTGTTACTTTAGCGTATTACAGTTTGCCTCATCGAGGGCGAATATGGCTACTTCTCCTTGCAAGTTGTTATTTTTATGCGGTCTTCAAGCCCATTTATATTCTGATACTTTTTGTAACAATTATTGTAGATTATTTTGCAGGAATCTGGATTGCCAATAATACAGGAAGTAAACGAAAGTGGATATTGGTGCTGAGTTTAGTATCTAATATTGGCTTTTTGGCATATTTCAAATACTACAATTTCTTTATTGAAAACCTAAATAATACCTTATTCAACTTTGGCTCAAATGCACATTTCGATTTGCTTGATATTCTGCTGCCAATCGGTTTGTCATTCCATACTTTCCAAGCCATGAGTTATACAATTGAGGTTTATCGTGGAAATCAGAAAGCGGAAAAAGACTTTTCGATATATGCACTTTATGTAATGTTTTACCCACAGTTGGTAGCTGGCCCAATCGAACGTCCGCAAAATTTGCTTTGGCAATTTCATACCCATTTTAAATATAACTTTGAAAACATAAAAGCAGGTTTGATGCGAATTGCCTGGGGAATGTTCAAAAAAGTTGTTATTGCCGACCGACTGGCAATGCTTGTTGATTATTCTTACGATAATCCACTCGACCATAATGGACTCACTCTTTTGGTAGCTACCATCTTTTTTACTTTTCAGATTTATTGTGATTTTTCTGGTTATTCAGACATTGCCATCGGTACAGCTCGTGTAATGGGCTTTAAATTAATGGAAAACTTCGATGCCCCTTATTCTTCTACATCAATTAGTGAATTTTGGCGACGCTGGCACATCTCGCTTTCAGGTTGGTTTCGAGATTATTTATATATACCATTGGGGGGAAATCGTGTAAGAGAATACCGTAAATATTTCAATCTTTTCTTTGTCTTTATGATGAGCGGACTATGGCACGGTGCTGCATGGACATATATTGTATGGGGAGCTTTGCATGGAATCTACTTGGTTTTTGCTCAATTAAGAGATAAATATCTGCCTTTCTCGCTCTCAAAATCACCTAATGCTCCAATCACAAAGTTTATAAATCTGACAATTACATTTATATTAGTCATGTTTACTTGGGTATTTTTTCGTGCAAAAGGGATGAGCAATGCTAAAATAATTTTCAAGAAAATATTCTCTTTTTCAAGTTACGATGCCATTGCCACACCTTTCTATTTTAATGAGATGATATTCTGCTGGGTTTTGATTGTAATTCTACTATTAAAAGACAAATTTTTAAGAAATATTTCCACACAAAATACAACCAAATTTTATATTTCGTTTAGTATATTAATTATTTTATGTTACTTTCTTGGAGTTTTTACTTCAAATCAGTTTATTTATTTTCAGTTTTAAAAAAACTATCTAATACATTTGCTATCAATATTTTACCTCAATCGTAAATCGTAATTGCAAACCGTTCGCAAATTCAAAAATATGCGTATTTTTCTATTAATAATATTTGCTTTTCTATGGTATTTAGGTTTTTCAAAAGACCTTTCTAAATGGCTTTTTGAAAAAAACATTACCAAAGATGATTACCGCTATGGAGACCTCTATCGCTTGTCGAACTTGGCACAATTTAGAGTTCAAATTGAAAAATGCGAATCTACAGAAATTGAAAAAGCTCCTAATACTTCTCTGATTTTGCTTGGCGATAGCTTTACAGAAAAAGGAAGAATTGATTCAAATAATTTCAAAGCAGAAAGTTTCCAGAGATTTTTTGTTGCTGATACAAATTTTGTAAAATTAGATAAAACGAAGAAAAATATTTTAATTATCGAAACCGTTGAAAGACATTTCAGAGAGCGATTTGCAAGGCCTTACAAAAATTTACAACTAATTGATAATCAAATTATTAACAAAAACTCAACTCACACCAACCCTATTCTGGCAGAAAAGAGTTGGAGCGAGGTCGTATATCGCTTTGTTCAAGATGCCTTAGCTTACGAAGTTCAATACAATACCGAACGCCACGAAACTTTACTCTTTTCATCCGATTTTTTCTTGACATTCAGAGAATGGAAAGCATGGCTCAACTGGAAATTATTCGGCAGAATTGATGAAAAAGTAATTTTATCAAAAGATGGACAGCATATTTTGTATTATTTAGATGCTCAACCAAGTGGAATTACCTCTTGCTTTGATAAAATTTCGGAAGCAGAAATTAAAGCTTTAGTCCAAAATGTAAACGAAACCAATAATTATTACAAAAGTTTAGGTTTTGATGAAGCTTATTTGTCAATTATTCCTAACAAAACTTCGATTTTGGCATCAGATTTGGGCAAATACAATCACTTGATTGAACGTATTCAGCAGAGTTCTATATTAGAAATGCCTTATTTAGATGTTTATAAGCCAATTAAAAGTTCAAAAACACTTCTTTACGACATTGGAGATACACATTGGAATTGCAAAGGAAAACAAATTTGGATTGATGAGGTGAATCATAAACTATGATTTTTTTTTACAAACTTCATTCACTAAATTTGTACTTTATTTAGAATAGACTTATAAATTTTATTGTCGATATTATATGAAAAGAGCATTAGTGTGCGGTGGAGGTGGCTTTATAGGAGGTCATTTAATCAATCGCCTGAAAAGTGAAGGTTATTGGGTAAGAGGTGTAGATTTGAAATACAACGAATATGGTAATGGCAACGCTGACGATTTTGTGATTGGAGATTTGACCGACCCAGTTATTTGTCGTCAAGTAACCGAAGGCGGATTTGATGAAGTTTATCAATTAGCTGCCGATATGGGCGGTGCTGGCTATATTTTTACAGGTGAAAACGATGCCGCAGTAATGCACAATTCAGCACTTTGTAACCTAAATATGCTTCATGCAGCACATTTGGCTGGTGTAAAGAAAATATTTTATTCATCGTCGGCATGTATGTACCCTGAGTACAACCAACTTGACCCAGAAAATCCAAAATGTTCGGAAGACTCAGCCTATCCTGCTGCTCCTGATAGCGAATATGGTTGGGAGAAACTATTTAGCGAACGTCTTTTCTTAGCTTATCAAAGAAACTTAGGAATTACGGTGAAGGTAGCTCGTTTCCACAATATTTTTGGACCACAAGGAACCTGGAGAGGAGGGAAAGAAAAAGCCCCGGCCGCAATTTGCCGTAAAATAATTGATGCTGAAGATGGAGGAACTATCGAAATTTGGGGAGATGGCAAACAAACTCGTTCGTTCTTATACGTTGACGAATGTTTAGAAGGTGTACGTCGTTTGATGGAATCTGATTTTTCTGGCCCAGTAAATATTGGTTCTGAAGAAATGATTTCGATTAATGATTTTGCTAAATTGATTGCTGAAATTTCAGGCAAAAATATTACAATCAAGAATATTAAAGGGCCAGAAGGCGTGCGTGGAAGAAATTCTGACAATGCCTTGATTCAAGAAAAATTGGGTTGGTCACCATCGCATACTTTGAGAGAAGGTATTACAAAAACTTATCATTGGATTGCCGAACAAGCAGCCAAAGAAGTTGACTTAGCTTAGTTCCAACAAAGTTTTTATAAAACTTTCACTGCTGTGGTTCTGCACAAAAACGCTTGCTCTTTCGGGGTAAGCGTTTTTATTTTGAAGAAAATATTGCATTGCTTCTTTAATTTCGGTCGTGTTATGTCCATCAACTGTCAAACCTAATTTGTACTCACGAGTCAAATCTCCAACTACGCCAAACTTTGTTGCAATCACAGGTTTATTATGTTGAGCAGCTAAGCCAATGACTCCACTCGATGAATAAAAATTAATATAGGCCACCGAAACTACATCACTTTGACTTACATAAGACTCCATTTCATCATCGTCAACAAAGCGACTTTCGAATGCAATTTGCAGTTCTGGACGTTTTTTTTTAGTTTCTTCTAATACTTCCGTCAATTGAGCTTGATATTCGGGACGAATTTTCCCGACTACCAACAAACAAGATTTTGAAGCTTCATCGGCTGATAGCTTTTGCATCGCTTTCAAGACATTGACAACATTTTTCTTTTCATCAATAAAACCAAAAGACAAAAATATTTTTCTTTCTATGGTGATGTTATATTTTTCTCTAATAACGAGTCCTGCACGAGTTGAATAATCATAAACAGGGTCTGGCAAATAAGTAAACACCTTCGTTCCCAAAGTTTCGTTCATGGTCTTAATAGTTTCGCTGTCATTGAAAATAAAAACCTTTTTCAATTGGCTATTTCGGCACATCCACCAAGTAGTAAACATCTTACGAGCTTTTGTAATTGTACTTTTTTGTTTAGCACGCAAAGAATTATCGGCAGGAATTACCCTTGGATAAGGATTAAACATAATTCCGGTGGTTTGGCAAGGCAAATGGCTACTTCCAATGGTATGCTGAAACATGTCAAGCATCATCATAATTAACTTATCGGCTTTATAATCGGTTACGTATCTAATCAAATGCTTCCACAATAATTGCGTTGATTTAACAATACTTAAGCCCGAATTAAACGAAACGAATTCTTCATCAGTAAAGAAAATTATTTGGATATTCGGAGCAGACGTTTTAACCGAAGGAATGGATTTTGCTTCGGGATTTAACAAAAAAACGTATTCTGTTTGAGAGGGATTTTGTTCTAAAAAACGTAGAATGTTTTGGATATGACCTAAATTATGCCCGACCAATTTCACATAAATATCACAAATAACAATTCGCATCTTTTTGTTTTGGGGCTTTTGGCATTAACGCTTTATGAGTACACTTTTATAAACTTCAAGCGTTTTTTTTGCTGTTATTTCGGGTGAAAAATCTTTTAATCGATGATATCCTTTTTGTATTAAATCTAAGCGTAGTTCGGCATTGTTTAGCAATTGTTCCACTTGATGAGCAATATGTTTCTCATCGTCTGGCTTGAAATATAAAGCAGCTTCACGTGCTACTTCAGGAAAACATGAACAATCGCTTAAAATAACTGGGCAACCACAAGCAAAAGCCTCTAAAATCGGAATTCCGAAACCTTCGTATAATGAAGGATAAACAAAGCCGATAGCTTTTTGATATAAGCGATAAAGCACATCATCATTGGCAATTTCTTGATGAATAATTTTATTGGTTACATTTAGATTAGCAAACAAATTTTTCTCTACTTCACTAAACTTTCCATTTCCTCCACAAACCAAATACAAATCTTCATCTTGAATCAATAATGAGGCGATTGATTTCACAAAAAAGTTGAAATTTTTGTAATTTTCACGGTTCCCAATATAAAGTAAATACTTTTTGGGTGTTGCAATATCGAAGTCAACGGAAGGTTTATATGTAGCAAAATGAGTTGAGTGATAAATCACTTCTATTTTTTCGGGAGCAATATTAAATATTTCGAGCAAATCTTTCTTAGTGTTCTCCGAGACAGCTATGATTTTCGCAGCTTTATCAAGAATTTTTTGTTTTTGAGCTTTATCAAAACCATCTAAAGCAGCGTATTGTGTCGGAAATTTTTCAGGAATCACATCATGATGCGTGATAACGAAGGGTTTTTCACCAAGAAAAGGTAAAAAATAATCTTTAAAATAAGTTGGATGAAAAATATCAAAATCTTGGCGAAGCACCTTGAAAGCACTAAAAGCACGGTTGATATGCGAAAACATCATATTAGTTTTTGCATATCCCAAGAAAAAAGTAAAGGGAATAACTTTTTGAATGTCGGCATTCTTTAGATAATCATTGTTTGAAAACAACAAACCTAAATCAACATCTACTTTCTGATGAAACTTTAAGTTGTGCATAAGGTCGTAGAAATACCTCGCTACACCACCGTATTTTGCCCCAGAAAATGATTGATGATCATAAAGAACCTTCATAGCTATAACTTAAGTAGGACGTATCGGGCTCGAACCGATGACCTTCGCCTTGTCGAGGCGACGCTCTAAACCAACTGAGCTAACATCCTGTAAATCAACAGGTTAGTGTATTACTAATGCACTTACAGTATATTAAATAGACTCTATTCAACAAACAAAAATGATACTATTATAACTGTCTCACAAAAATAGTGCTACAAATGTACACGATTTAATTACTTTCGCCAATCGTTATGACGGAAATTAATGATAAACCTTCTTTGACGGAACTCGCATCAATAGTAAAAATCCGATAATAAAAAAAACCAAAATCGTTAAAACTGAATTTCTCATATTGCCTGTAAGTTGTCCAACTAAGCCAAAAATAAGCGTTCCCAAAGTAATTGCCAATTTTTCAATAATATCATAAAAGCCAAAATAAGATGCCGTATCAGTTGTATCATCTGGTAAAAGTTTGGCAAATGTTGAACGTGAAAGCGACTGAATTCCTCCCATAACTAAACCAACAACTGCCGCAATTATATAAAATTCGTTTTGTGATGTTGTGAAATAGGCCGCCAAAGGCATAAATGACCAAATAAAAATAAAGATTAAAAGTGCCTTGGTATTTCCAAATTTACTCGAAAGCCACGAAGCCAAATAAGAACCAGGAATGGCAATCAGTTGAATCAAAAGTAGGGTTATAATAAGTCCTTGTTTTTCGATGTGAAGTTCTTTATCGGCAAAAATTGTGGCAACATAAATGACGGTCATTACGCCCATATCGTAGAAAAAGAATGCCATTAGAAACTTGGTAATCAACTTGTGGCTTCTCACTTCTTTGATAACTTTTTTGAGTTCTTGAAATCCCGTAGTTAAACGACCCGTTTTAAATGATTTTGGTTTGTCTTTAGGAAGATAATAAAAAGGAATTTGAGCAAACAAGACCCACCAAACACCAACAGTTAAGAAAGATATACGAGCAGTAAATCCAGAATCTGAATCGGCTTGCGTAAGGCCAAACAATGTTGGCTTCATAATCATTAGTAGATTGACTACCAACAAAATAACGCTACCTATATAGCCCATTGTAAAGCCTTTGGCACTCAGATTATCGAAGCGGTCTTCGGTAGCGATTTCGGGTAAAAAAGAATTGTAAAAAACGATACTTCCACCCCAACCCATAATTGAAAGTCCAAAAGCAATAACAGCTAAATTGACATTATCTCTCGTGAAAAAGTAAAAATAAGCACAACTTGCCGCTCCTAAATAGCAAAAAAGTTTCATAAAAAACTTTCTTCTTCCACTCGAATCGGCCAAAGGCGTTAGAATTGGATTTAGAATTACCAATAAAAGTGTTGCTACCGAAATTGTATAGGAATATAAAACCGAGTTTTGAACTTTATATCCAAAGAAATCGACAATATCGTTGATAACCTTTCCATCGGCATCTTTTACTGAAGTTGTTGCCAAAAAATACATCGGAAATACAACTGTTGTGATGACAAGATTATGTACAGAATTTGCCCAGTCATACATTGTCCAAGCATTTAGGACTTTCTTTTGATTTTTTTCAAACATGATTTTAGTGGTAAGTTTTCCTGTTTTAAGTTTCAGAGTTGTGGAGATAAATGGTCAGACCTGCGGTGTATGTCTTAGCGACCTTGCTTTCAATTCGGTAAATTCGGAATCATAATTTTCATCAATTGTTCCCATTGTCCTGTCCCAAAAACTAAAATATAAACCATAATTATTTTTGAAATAGTGGTGGTGCTGGTTATGCATCACCGAACTATTCAGCCATTTCCAAAACCAATGCTTTTGTCCTCCCTTAGGAATCAATTCCCAGCCTAAATGTCCGTAAACATTATAAGTGGTCATAAAAATTAAAAATATCAACATCATTAATGGATGTAAAGGTAGCACAAAAGCGAAGACGACAAAAATTCCTGCTTCAACAAAACCTTCAAGTGGCTGAAACGAAAAAGATGTCCACGGACTTGGGTTGGTTGATTGATGGTGAACTTTATGAAAATACTTAAAAAGTTTCGGATGGTGCATGAGGCGGTGCATCCAATAAAAATAAGTATCGTGAATGATGAGAGTCAAGAAAAAAGAAAGAATGAAATAACCCCAGCCGTAATCCGAGATTTTGTAATAAGTAAGCGTATATGGTCTTACTTTGGTATTGTAAAGAGCAGCACCTACGATTCCAAAAATAAAAAAAGTGAGCATCGAATAAAGTATTTCTCGCCGATAATCAGAAGTTTTTGGAAATTTTAACTGTATTTTTTTGGACGAAACTTTATTTTTTAACCAAATATACCAAACCAAATATGCAAGTCCCGCAATGACAAAATATCGAATAATACTTGCTGCAGTAATAAACATAAACATTTGAGTTAATTTATCAGGTAGTAGCATATTTTATGACTCTTTATTTATTGCTTTAATTATAACATTTCTCAATGTCAATTCTTTATGTAACTCAGTTGCAAACGCTACAGCATGAATGCCATCACCATGAATGCAAACGGTATCAGCTTTCAGTGGCACTTCGCTCCCATCGGTCGAAATTACGCATTGTTTTTCAATCATCATAATTACTTGACTGACAGCATCTTGTGTGTTTTCAATCATTGCATTTAGTTGAGTGCGTGGCGTAAGACTTCCATCATTTTGGTAAGTGCGGTCGGCAAAAACTTCGGAGGCTGTTTGGATTCCAATTTTCTCAGCTTCCAAAATTAAATGACTGCCTGACAGTCCGTATAAAATTAAACTTGGGTGAATTACTTTTGTAGCTTGGGCAATAGCTTTTGCCAAATTTGGGTCTTTAGCTGCCATATTATACAATGCTCCGTGAGGTTTTACGTGATGCAGTTTCCCACCCAAAGCTCGCACCGTGCCATACATTGCTCCTATTTGATAAACACAAATATCATAGACTTCTTGCGGAGAAAGCTGCATGTTTCGTCGCCCGAAACCTTGCAAATCAGGAAATGCAGGATGAGCTCCAACGGACACGTTTTTCTGCAAAGCCAATTCAGCAGTTTTACGCATAATGCTTGCATCGCCCGCATGAAAACCACAAGCAATATTTGCTGACGAAATCAAATCCATCAAGGCTTCGTCATTTCCAATCGTCCAAGCCCCGAAAGACTCCCCCATGTCGCAATTAAGGTCAATTTGCTTGTTTTCCATTAAAAAATATGATACTCGCTTTTAGTTTTTGTATTTCTTTTTCCTGCAAAAGCAATAATTCTTCGGCTTCTTGTAATGAAACTACTTTAAATTTAACCAAATCATTTGCTCCACATTGAGCCAAAATTGGCAAATCGACTGAAATGACATTTCCAATGCGTGGATAACCACCGCTGGTTTGATGGTCGGCCATTAAAACAATGAGTTGACCATTAGGTAAAAGTTGTATTGTTCCAAAATCTACTACTGAGGAAACTAATTCTATTTTTGTTTTCAAATCCAATGGTTCGGAATTCATTCTAAAACCCATTCGATTGGAATTTTGTGAAATCGTAAATACTTGATTTTCAAGACTCTGCTTACTTTCTTCACTTAATAATTTGTATTCATTTCCTGTGATAAATCTTACTTCTACTGTCTTCGACAAGTTGGAAACTTTTCGAACAAAACTATTACCAAGATAAGGTAAAAATTGATTTGCGTGACTTACTTTCTTAACCAAATATGCTCTATTTCCTGCAATCTTTTTCTTGAATTTTAAAATACTTCCAGGTTTTACTGAAATACTTTTCCAATTCATAACTTCCTGATTATCAAGCATTGGCATAAAATCTGCTCCGCCAATTACTATCGTACAATCTTCTTCAAAAAGGATTTCTGGTGCAGGAAAGTGCATTTCCAAAACAGCTTCATTTTCGTCATTTTGCAATAAAATATTCAGTAATCGAACTGTCAATTTATCCATTGCCCCACTTGGATTTACGCCCAAATGCCTTAAACCATTTTGTCCTAAATCACGATAGGAAGAAAGTATGCCGCTTTTTAAAAGTTTCATTGAAGCTTTTTTTCAAAATTAATATATTTCAATTCAGAAGCAAAATTTACCTCAATGAAGATTCTCTAATAACAAGCTGTGTATCTAAAATGACAGTTTCTGGTTCTATTTTATCCGATTCAAGTTGTTTTAAAAGTAGCCTTACCGACTGTGTACCCATTTCTCTAATAGGCTGATTTACACTCGTTAGCGAAGGCGTAAGATACATACAAGTCGGTTCGTTATTAAAGCTTACCATTGCTACATCTTCAGGAATTTTTATTCCTTTTTGCTTTAAAGCGTACATCGTAGAAAAGGCAATTCTATCGCTCATAGTCAAAATGCCATCAGGAGGAACAGCAAGACTCATCATATTATTGGCTTGAATAATGGTATTTTCTTGCGTAAAGTCGCTGTGACTGACGTAACGCTCGTCGTAAAGTAAGCCATGACTACTGAGAGCTTCTTTGAAACCTTCTAAACGTTGATTACTAATTTCTAAATGTGGTGGCCCTGCCAAACAGCTCAGTTTTTTGCAGCCGTTTTCAATCAAATGACTGGTTGCTTTAAAAGCAGCTTGTTTATTATCAACAATAACTTTTGAAACCTCAAGCTTATCAGTATATCTATCAAATAATACAAGCGGAATTTGTTTTCTTATAAGGCGATTAATGTGTTCGTAATCATAAGAATCACATGCCAATGAAATGATAAAACCTTCAACTTGCGAATTAAGCATATTTTGTATCTGAGCCTTTTCACGCAAATACGATTCATTCGTTTGGCAAACTATTACACTATAACCCGCTTGCATGGCAGCTTCTTCGATACTATTTAACATGGAAGAAAAGAAATAATAACTCAAAGTTGGCATAATAACACCAATTGTTTTAGTACGATTTCCCACAAGATTTTTCGCCAACTGATTTGGCTGATAGTCCATTTCTTCGGCTAATTTTAAAATGGCATTTTTTGTATCGGGATGAATCTCGGGCATTCCTCGTAAAGCTCTTGATACAGTAGAAACTGATATATTTAATACCAAAGCAATATCTTTAATTGTTACAGGTGTGTTTTTATTCATAGCTTCTAAAATATAATTATTACGATATAACCAAATATTTTAAGTTCATTAACAATTAAAACAAAAATTTACGGCTGTAAAGTTAATATGAATATTTAAAGAGTAAATATAAAAGTAAAAATAAATTACAAACGTTTGCGGTTACGTTTGCGGTTACGTTTGCATAAAAACAAGACATCAAATACTGTTTTTTTTATATAATTTCTTTGACAAATAATAATTTTAGCATATATTTATATGAATAACTTTAAAGAAGAACAGTTAGTAAAATATTTTAATATTAATTATTTGATATTTAAACACCTCATATTTGCATTTTTCTAATATTTCAAAAACAAAAAGAATGAAAAAACTTGTTATTTTCAGGCAACTTACGGCTTACTTAATCTTATTGTCAATATCAGTTTTTGGTCAGTCAAAACTCAATGTTAAAAAGGAGTTTGAATTTGCCGCTCAACAATACGAAGGAATGCTTAAAAGTCACTCTGACATTAGTAAATTTCCGCAATCTACCCTGCCCGACGGCTCGCCAAGAAACATGAAATCGGGCTGGTGGTGTAGTGGTTTTTTTGGTGGTTCGCTATGGTACATTTATCAATATAACAACGAACCAAAATGGAAAGAAACCGCTCACAAATGGACTATGGCGGTTGAAAAAGAACAATATAATACCCGCACACACGATTTAGGATTTATGCTTTATTGCCCGTTTGGCAACGGTTATCGTTTGACCAAAAATGCTACCTATAAACCTATTATGCTTACGGGAGCAAAATCGCTTTCGACAAGATTCGACCCAAAAGTTGGTTTAATAAAATCGTGGGAAAGCTTCAAGGGCGGTTATAAATATCCTGTTATTATTGATAACATGATGAATTTAGAGTTTTTATTTTGGGCTGCTAAGGAATCTGGCAATAAAGATTTTTATAACCTAAGTATTACGCACGCCGACAATACCATGAAAAATCATTATCGTTCAGACTTTAGTAGTTACCATGTATTATTATATGGAGAAAACGGTGAAGTTTTAGCTAAAAAAACACACCAAGGTGCAGCCGATGAGTCGGCTTGGGCAAGAGGACAAGCGTGGGGTTTGTATGGTTATACAGTTATGTATCGTGAAACAAAAGATAAAAAATACCTTGATTTTGCGAGAAACATTGCCAATTTTTATTTAAACAACCCTAACCTTCCTGCCGATAAAGTTCCTTATTGGGATTTTAGCAAAGTTGGCGAAGAACGTGATGCTTCGGCGGCGGCAATTTGTGCGTCGGCACTTTTAGAATTAAGTACTTATGGCGGTAAAGATACCAAAATCTATTATGATTCGGCAGTAAAAATGCTCGAAAGCCTTTCAACACCTGCCTATAAAGCCGAATTAGGCAAAAACAACCACTTTATATTGATGCATAGCACGGGTCATAAACCTGGCAATTCGGAGATTGACGTACCGCTTGTTTATGCCGATTATTACTATTTAGAAGGCTTACTTAGATACGAAGCGTTGAGAACCAAAAAGAAATTATTTTAAATACCTTAAACTTTTTTATAATTCCCCTACCTACTTTTATAAAACAAACATTCAAAATCAAACTTTTCTTTACTATGAAAAAAAAATTACAATTAACTCCTTTGAAGAACCGAACGGTGAAAACCACTTTTCTTCATGGAATTTTTGCTCTATTTTGTTTTGTCAGTAGTTTTGCTTTTGCTGCTGATATTACGATTACTGGGAAAATAATAGACGGAGAAAAAGGCGAACCTCTTCCAGGCGTAAGTATCACGATTAAAGGAACTTCTCGTGGAGCAACCACCAATGCCAAAGGCGATTACTCAATTAAAGTACCAAACAAAAACTCGGTGCTTACATTTAGTTTTCTTGGCTATGAAAATCAAGAAATTGTGGTTGGTAACCAAACAATTATTAGCGTTAGTTTAGCACCCGATGCCAAATCATTGGAGGAAGTAATTGTGGTGGGCTATGGTACACAAAAGAAAGTAAATTTGACAGGAGCAGTTTCGACCATTGACTCGAAAGCAATCGAAAATCGCCCTTCAAGTAACTTGGCAAATGCTCTGCAAGGAACAAGTCCTGGACTCATTATCACCCGTTCAAACGGACAACCCGGCAGTGAAGGTATTGGTATTCAGATTCGTGGAGCATCTTCAGCAAATGGCAATATTGACCCATTGGTTGTACTCGATGGGGTAACTGTGCCAGGAAATACGCTCCAAACGATGAACCCCAACGACGTAGAAAGTATCAGTGTGCTGAAAGATGCCGCCGCCGCTTCTATTTATGGAGCTCAAGCCGCTGGAGGTGTAATTTTGATTACTACTAAAAAAGCAAAATCTGGAAAAGTAAAATTTAGCTACCTTGCTCAACAAGGCACTGATTGGTCAATTAATACGCCAGACCGTATGACACTTTTGGAAGAAGCTGAGTTTTCTAATTTAGCTAAGAAAAATTCAGGATCTGGTCCTGAATACACCGATGTTGATATTCAAAGAATCAAAGATGGTATTCCTTACGTAGTAAATCCTGCCGATACGACTACTTATTTGTATTACAACCAAACGCCACTGACCGACCAGATTTTGAAGAAATATTCATCAATGACTACTCAAAACTTGAGTATGTCGGGCGGAACTGATAAGCTAAACTTCTTATTATCAGGTGGTTATTATGGCAAAAATGGTATTTTCAAAGTTGGTCCCGATGATTATAAACGCTATAACATACGCCTTAATGTGGGAGCTCAGTTGAACAAAATCTTTTCAATCGACACTCGTTTGTCTTATACTAAAGACCAACAAGATGCTGTTTCAGGCGGTTTGAATGGTCAAGGGATTATTTACGAACTTTATCGTTTACGTACCCGAACACCGTTTTTCACTCCCGAAGGTCAATATAATGGAGCTGGCTCGGCTGCAACAGCTTATGCTCGACTTGAATCTGGTGGGTATAATATTTTAAAAAGAGATTTCTTTGATGGTACTGCTACTTTGAAAGCTGCCAACATAGTAAAAGGCTTGACACTTCGTGCTGTTGCTGGTACACAATATCGCCTTGCCGACAGAAAAAACTTTGCTCGTACCGTTCCGCTTTGGGGCCGTGGAAAGATATTAAGCTATGTAAATCAAGTGAATAGTTATAATATTTTTGAAGAATTATTGAATAATACAAATTTGCAGTTTTTAGCAAATTATGACATAAAAATAGCACAAAAGCATAATTTTGGCATATTAGTAGGTTTTAACTATGAAAATTATAGATTAGAAAGTGTAAGTGCAGGAGCAACAAACTTGGTTAGTAACGATTTGCCAACGCTCAACTTGGGCGATGATAAAACAAAAACCAATAGCCAAAACATTGCGACTAATGCTTCACAGTCAGTTTTTAGTAGATTCAATTATAATTATGATGGAAAATACCTTCTTGAAGGAACGATACGACGTGATGAAAACTCAAAATTAGCTACAGGGCTGCGAGTTAAATACTTCCCTTCAGCTTCGGCGGGTTGGAATGTACACCGTGAAGAATTTATGAAAGATGTAAATTTTCTTTCAGAATTAAAACTTCGTGCTTCGTGGGGACGCTTGGGCGGTGCATTGGGTGGTTCGATACTTGGCAATTATGATTATCTTAGTCAGTTAAGTAGAGGTTCTACTTTGGTTTTGGGCGACTCTCGTGCTTCTTACCTTTTTCAAGGGTCTATTCCTTCACAGGCACTTTCGTGGGAAACCATCGAAACAACCAACGTTGGCTTTGATATAGGTTTACTAAAAAACAGGTTGCAAATCAATGGCGATTATTATGTGAAATATAACCGTAATATGCTTACGCCGCAAAACTTACCTGCGGTGATTGGTATTGGTACGCCCAAAAGAAATAACGGCGAACTAAAATCATGGGGTTGGGAATTGGAAGCTCGTTACAGAGGTCAAATCGGCAAAGATTTTTCTTATACCGTTGCGGCCAACCTTTCGGATAACCAAAATGAACTTATTAATTTTTCGGGAAGAAATGTCGTAAACGCTGGTACGAATAGCATCGTTGAGGGCTATCCTCTCAACAGTATTTTTGGATACAAAACCGATGGCTATTTCCAAACGGCTGACGAAGTAAAAGCGTGGGCTTTTCAAGATAATAGAACTGGTGCAGGCGACGTAAAATATTTAGACCTCAATGGCGATGCCAAAATAAATGTTGGGAAAGGCAATACATCTGACTTTGGCGACCTTGTTTATCTTGGTACAACTCAACCTCGCTATGTTTTTGGTGCAACTTTAGGATTTAACTTCAAAGGGTTCGATTTTACAGCTTTCGTTCAAGGAGTTGGTAAACGTTCATTCAGACCAGAAACCCAAACCATTGCTCCGCTTATTGTAACTTGGAAACAAGCATTAGGTATTCATAGAGATTATTGGACTCCTGAAAATCCGAATACTTTGTATCCTCGTCCGTATCAAGGTGGCGACCATAACTACCGTGTATCTGACAAATGGCTTTTGAATGGTCGGTATGCTCGTTTGAAAAATCTACAGTTGGGTTATACGATTCCTGAAAAAGTATCAGCAAGATTGAAAGTTTCGAGAGCCAGAATTTTCTTCTCAGCACAAGACATTTTAACATTCTCAAAATTAGGCAATTTCAAAGGATATTTTGACCCTGAACAAAGAGATAATATCGAAAATGATTATCCTTTCTTTGCAACTGCCTCAGCAGGTATTAATCTAAATTTTTAAGTCGTTGAAAAACTACAAAATATTGATTTTCAATGATTAACAAACAATACATTTTCTTATGAAATCTAAATTCAAATATATTCTTTCAACGTGCCTACTGTTTTTGGGCATGACCGCCTGCGAAGTGGAGCGTCTTCCCGAAACATCAATCAGCGATGCTACATTCTGGCGTTCGGAAACCGATTTGATTGCGGCAACCAATTATCTCTATACATTTATTCCAGGCTTTAATGGTGATGATGTTTGGTCGGACGATGCCATTGGACTTATAGCAAATAGTATTAGCGATGGTTCACGCATTGCTCCTTCTACCGATGGCAATTATAATAATGCCTATTTATTAATCAGGGCAGCCAATAATATCATTGAAAAAAGCACAAGAGCCTCGGCAAATACCAGTGCGGCGGTTATTGATAGATATGTAGCCGAGGCTCGTTTTTTCCGTGCTTGGGGTTATTACAATTTGGTTCAAAGATATGGTGATGTGCCTTTGATTTTGAAAATATTGGACGATACCTCACCAGAACTTTATGCTCCTGCTAATAAAAGAGAAGAAATTTTTAGTCAAATTTACCAAGACCTTGATTTTGCCGCTTTAAAATTACCGACAATGGCAAGTTTAGGAACAGGAAACTTTGGGCGAATTTCTAATACTGGAGCATTGGCTTTCAAGGCTCGTGTTGCACTTTTTGAAGGAACTCGTGCAAAATTTCATAATTATGGTGATGCAAAAATGCACCTTTCAGCTGCAGAAGCAGCAGCCAAAGCAGTGATTGATAGCAAACAACATACTTTATTTGCCAATTATTTCGATTTATTTCAATATGCAGGTGAAGGGCTTGCTAACAAAGAAAATATTATTGTGAAGCAATACGGTGTGAGTTTGATTGACCGAGTGCTAATTCATTCTTATTACAGGGGAACGATTGAAAACGGCAATAAAAACCCAACCAAAAGTTTAGTAGATTCTTACTTGATGAGTGATGGTTTACCTACCACAAAATCTCCTTTGTACAAAACGCCTACCACAACATCGGAAGTTTTCACGAACCGTGATGACCGCTTGATACAAACTGTAATGAAAAGAGGTGACCCTTATATTTTTACCAAAAAAGTGTTTGACGTTGCCAATTTAGTATTTCAAAAAACTGGTTTTTGTTTCAGAAAATTCTCGAACATTGATGATTGGAACACGCAAGCATCTTCAATAGACCGCCCAGTGCTACGCTATGCCGAAGTGCTTTTGGCTTATGCTGAAGCAAAATATGAATTAGACGGAACTATCAGCGATGCTGATTTAGATTTGTCTGTCAATTTATTGCGTGCAAGAGGCAAAATTGCAAAATTAACCAACGCTTTTGTAACTACCAATGGTTTGAGTATGCGAGAAGAAATTCGCCGTGAACGTAGAATTGAATTGGCTCAAGAAGGACATCGTTATTGGGACATTATTCGTTGGAAAACTGCCGAAGTTGAGTTGGCAAAGCCAGTTTTAGGCAATTTTTTCTTTAAAACCGAATTTGGTGCTTCAACACCAGCAGCCGTAACTCCTGATGGTTTTATTTTAGTAACAGCGGCCAATTTCCGTAGATTCGATCCGGCAAAAGACTATTTATGGCCCCTACCATTGAACGAAATTTCATTAAATCCAGCTTTGAAACAAAATCCTAATTGGTAAGCCTTTTTATCAAATCGCCCTTTCTGTAAATACTTGCAGGAAGGGCATTTCTTATTCAACTCTATGCGAAATGCTATTTTTTCAACAATATTACTAATCTTGCTATCGTGTTCAAAACAAGATAGCACAACTCCCACACCCGAATTACCCGCAAACCTCAAAACCTTAAAATTGGAACACCCACGCCTCTTTTTGACTGACGAAAAGTTAAATCAATTGAAAGAGCTTCGTAAAACCGATGTGGTTTTGGATAAATATGTCAATGCTGTAGTTGCTTCATCCAATTCAATTTTAACGAAGCCGATGCTTACAAGGGTGCTAATTGGGCCTCGTTTATTAGATGTAAGTCGTGAATTGCTCAAACGAACTACGCATCTCGCAATGGCATATCGGTTTACGGCAGATAAAAAATATTTGGATGCGGCAGTCAATAACATGAAAGTCGTCTGTGAATTTACTGACTGGAATCCTTCACATTTTTTGGATGTTGCCGAAATGACCAACGGCGTAGCAATTGGTTACGATTGGCTTTACAACGATATGAGCAAAAGCGACAGAGAAACGATTAGAGAAGGTTTGAAAATAAAAGGTTTAGCCGAATACCGAAAATCTTATGAATCTGCTTGGTGGCACAATGGCGACAATAATTGGAATCAGGTTTGTAATGGTGGGCTTATTGTTGGCTCATTGGCAATTGCCGAAACTGACCCAACTTTCGCCCGTGATTTTGTTTCGCAAGCAGCCGAAAACATGAAGTTTTCTAATAAATATTATGCACCAGACGGTGCTTGGTATGAAGGCCCTGGTTATTGGTCGTACGCCACCGAATATTTGTCTTATGGAATGTCAGCCATGCAAACTGCCTTAGGCAACATGGGCAATCTGGAAACAACCGAAGGCTTGTCTAAGTCTGGTTTAGTGCCAATGATTTGTGCTGGGCCAACCAATTATATTCTAAACTTTGCCGATTCGGGTGAAAATAGCAAGGCTACGAGTTCGGCAGCCATGTTTTTTTTGAGTAATATTTATAATAATTCTCAAATCTCTAATTACTTACATAATTATATCAAAGCTACCAATGTTCTTGCTACGCCCTTTCACGTGGTTTGGTACAAAGCACCAAATAGCGAGACAGTTAATCCACCATTAGATTATTTTTTAAAAGGAGATATTAATGAATTGGTTTTTTTGAGAAGTAGTTGGACTGACCCAAATGCTTCGTGGATTGGCATAAAATCGGGCATTAATAGCTCGAATCACTCACATTTAGACCTCGGAAATTTTGAGTTAGATGCAGGTGGCGTACGTTGGGCAAAAGACTTAGGTTCGGACGATTATAACCTCGAAGGTTATTGGACAATGGGCGTAAACGGCAAACGTTGGTCTTATTACAGGCTCAATTCTTTCAGCCATAATGTGCCGATTTTAGGGAATAAAAATCAATATGAATTGGCAAAAGCTAAGTTTACAAATATTGATTTGAACGCTTCAACGCCATCAGCAACCATTGATTTGACAGAAGCCTACAAAGAATTTTCATCAAAAAGCACCAGAAAAGTAAGTTTAACTGACGTCAGAAAAAACTTTTTAATAGAAGATAGCCATATTTTGACAAAAAGCACCGAAGTTGCTTGGGGCATGACAACTGCCAATACTATTGAAATTGCCAAAGATGGAAAAGCAATCTTGCGAAATGCAACGATTACTTCAAAAACACTGGAAGCAGAAATTATTTCGCCCGTAGGAGCACAATTTAAAATTGAATCGGCCGTACAAAAAACACCCGAAAAATTGAATACCGGACATTCGAGGTTGATGGTACGCTTACCCAATCAAACGGGTCAGGTAAATATTGTAATTAAACTTTCGCCAAAAGGCTAACTAAAAAAATGATAATAATGTCTTCCAAAATAAAAAAAACAGGCATTTTTTTGAAACACATCAAATATCTACTACTTTTTATATCTTTCAATTTATTTGGACAAGATACTGCGAAAAAGAGCAATGATGTTCTTTTGTCCAAAATTAAGAAAACAAAGGGTTTGGTTGCATTATGGGATTTTAAGGAAGAAGCAGGAACATCTCGAAAAACTTACAAAACAAATCAATACCCATTGAAAGAAAATAACGGAATATTGCCACGCATCAATGAAGGGCCTTTATCGGGTTATTCTGCCCAGTTTGGAAATAATGCGTTTCTATCATTGCCACATTCTGAGACAAAAGAGCTAAACATTTATGGCAAAAAACAAGGTGTTACACTCATTGCTTGGGTGAAATGGTCTGGTGAAAAAACTGGTTTTGTTGGAGGAATGTGGAACGAATACCAAGACGGTGGAAAAAGACAGTATGGTTTATTTGTGTCGTTGCCATATTATAACGGTAAAAATCAGGTTTGTGGGCATATTTCAAATACTGGAAAACCAACACCACCCTTCCCTTATTCCATTGATTATTCAGCAAGTAAGCAATTAGTTCAGCCAAATGTATGGAGTTCTATCGCCTTTACTTATGATGGCACTTACATAAAATCTTATGTAAATAGTGTCTTTGAAAAAAAAGAGCCTGAGTTAATAAACAATACTATTGGTTTTGAAGGCTACCCAAATGGTTTGACTCAAACAAAAAACCCCTATTTTTTTTCGAATGGCATGGGTAATAATGGGTCAGATTTTACGGTTGGAGCAGTCTTGCTTAAAAGCGGAATGGGCAATTATTTTAAAGGTCAAATCGGTGGATTAGCTGTCTTTAAGCGAGCATTAAGTGATGCTGAAATCAAAAAAATATCTCAATAAAAATAAAAAACTGAAATGAAAATAAATGCTATTTGTGTATGCTTATTCTTTTCAATAGTACAAAACTTAGCTTTTGGACAAGTAAAAGATGTAAAAATGCCAGTTCACCCTCGAATTTTATTGTTACAAGATGAGGAAAAAGCAATTTTGAAAAACATTGCTTCTGATCAAAATTGGGCAAAACTCAATAAAGTAATTATTGATGAAAGCAATAAAATCATTCCTCTGCCAACATTAGAAAGAATTCAAATTGGGCGACGTTTGCTTGATAAATCAAGAGAATGTTTGCGAAGAGTATTTTTTCTTTCATACGCTTATCGAATTACAAAAGATAAAAAATACCTCAATAGAGCTGAAAAAGAGTTGATAAAAGTCTCACAATTTAGCGACTGGAATCCTTCGCACTTTTTAGATGTTGCCGAAATGACAATGGGCGTTGCCATTGGCTACGACTGGCTTTATGACGATTTAGCGGTTTCTTCAAAAGAAATTATCAAAGAAGCGATTCTAAAAAAAGGCATTGAACCTTCGTATGATACAAAATATAATTCTTGGCTTAAAGCTTCACATAACTGGAATCAGGTTTGTAATGCAGGAATGGCTTATGGGGCTTTAGCTATTTATGAAGATAATCAAACGCTCGCCAAACAAGTGATTGACCGAGCCATTGAATCAATAAAGTTGCCAATGGAAGATTATAAACCAGAAGGTTCATACCCCGAAGGATATGGTTATTGGGGCTACGGAACAAGTTTCAATGTTATGTTTTTGAGTGCTATTCAGAAAGTTTTCAGCACTGATTTTGGTTTGTCAGAAACTGCGGGTTTCTTGAAAACAGCAGGATATTTTCAAAATATGATAGGTTCTTCTGGCAAAAATTTTAACTATTCGGATTCGGGCGGTGGTAGTGGACTAAGTCCATCCATGTTTTGGTTTGCCAATAAAACTCAAAACAACAGCCTCTTATTTATCGAAAAGCAATATTTACAAGGCAAAGATAAATCAATGGGCAGAGATAGACTTCTGCCTGCAACAATGATTTGGGGAAAAGACATTAACTTAGAAAAAGTAAGCGAACCAAAACAAATGATTTGGGTTGGACAAGGCAAAAATCCAGTAGCGATGATGCGTTCCTCTTGGTCGAAACCCGATGCGATTTATATAGGTTTGAAAGGTGGCTCTCCATCTGTTAATCATGGACACATGGATGTTGGCTCATTTGTGATGGATGCCAATGGTGAGCGTTGGTCGATGGATTTGGGTATGCAAGAATACGAAACGCTTGAATCAAAAGGTGTGAAATTATGGGGAATGACTCAAAATTCGGAGCGTTGGCAGGTATATCGCTACAATAATTTGGCTCACAGCACCCTTGCTTTTGACAATGAATTTCAAAAAGTTGAAGGCTACGCCCCAATTACAAGTTTTACAGAAAAGCCTAATTTCTTGAGTGCAACGAGCAATATTAGTGCAGTTTATAAAGGCAATGTTGCTTCTGCCAATAGAGGAGTAGCTATTATTGACCAAAAATATGTAGCAATAAAAGATGAAATTGTAACCTCAGAGAAAGAAACAACTGTAAGATGGGCAATGATGACACCGGCAGAGGTAAAAATTAACGAAAATGGCACGGCGGAATTGACTCAAAACGGTAAAAAACTACAAATAAAAGTAGTTGAACCAGCAAATATTACCTTAAAAACTTGGACAACGCAACCAAGCCACGATTATGATGCACCCAACCCTGGAACAATTTTAGTAGGTTTTGAAGTAAAAATTCCTGCAAATTCAAGTGTTTCGCTTGGTGTTTTATTAATTCCAGAAGGAGCAATAGTAAAACAAAAACTTTTACCCTTAAAAGACTGGAAGAAATAATTATATCTTCAATAATTGATAATTTGATTTACACCAATAGTAAAGCGTATTTTTTCACCTAACCCATTTTTCAACCTATGACACTTTCAAGAAAAAACTTTTTAAAAAATTTGGGGGTAACCGTACTGGCAGTTCCTATGTTTTCGTGGCAAAAGCAACCAATTGCCCCAAAACTGACAATTGGTCTTGCTTCTTATACCTTGAGAAAATATAATGTAACGCAGCTCATTGAGATTTGTAAACTCTTAAATATTAAAGATGTAGCTTTCAAAAATTTTCATTTACCATTAGAAGCTACCGATAGTGAAATTCAGGCAACCGTTGCAAAAGTGAAGGAAGCGGGGCTAAATCTCTACGGTGGCGGAGTGATTTACATGAAAAATGAAGATGAAGTAAAAAACGCCTTCAGATATGCCAAAGCTGCTGGTATGAAATTGATTATAGGCGTGCCAAACCATGAATTACTGCCTTTAGTTGAAAAATATGTCAAAGAAACCGACATCAGATTAGCGATTCATAACCACGGGCCAGGAGATAATGTTTATCCAACACCTGCAACAGTTTATGAAAAAATCGAAAAATTAGATAAACGAATTGGACTTTGCATTGATATTGGACATGTAGTGAGGCTGGGCATGAATCCGATTGAAGCTCTCAAAAAATATGGTCATCGGATGTTTGATATGCACCTAAAAGATGTCGATGGTGTGGTTGCTAAAAGCGAATCTATTCAAATTGGAAGAGGAGTGATTGATATCCCTAAAGTATTAAAAACTCTGAAAGAGCTTAATTATCAAGGAGTTATGAGTATCGAATATGAAAAAGATGCCGATAATGCTGAAGGTGGTTTGTCTGAATCAGTGGGTTATGTAAGAGGTATTTTAGATATGATAGAACGTTATTAAAACTCTTTTTAAACAAAAAAAATGAACAAATTACTCACTACCGTTTTATTATTTATTTCAATTTTGGGTCAAGCTCAAGTTACCCAACGAAATATTCTGATTAAAAAATATTCATTAGAGGATGTCAAAAAAACGCTCATTCCCAAAAACGAATATAAACCCTATCCGAAAACATCAGAAGAATGGCAAGCGGCAGTACCTGACTCTGTACTAAAACAAATAGTTAAAGCAGGCGAGGCACTTTTGGATTTGAAATTTGAAGCTATTTCTGCAACAACCTCTTTAGATTTTGTTCGTTCTGGCGACCGTGAGCGTCATGGAAAACTTTCGTACAGCAAACGAATTGCCTTAACCGATTTGATTTTAGCCGAAAGTGTCGAAAACAAGGGGCGATTCACGGAAGCTATTATGAATGGTGTTTGGTCGATTTGCGAAGAAAGTTATTGGGGAGTTCCTGCTCACATCAAAGGTTTGCCCGATGTTGAAAATCCAGTTGTTGATTTATTTTCGGCAGAAACAGCAGCTGTTTTAGGCATGGCTGATTATTTTGTTGGTGAAAAATTAGACAAAATCAATAAACTTTTACGCAAACGCATTTACTACGAAACCAATAAGCGAATTTTTGAGCCAATGCTCACAAAATCAGATAATTATAGTTGGATGAGCAAAACAAAATCGGTCAACAATTGGAATCCGTGGATTATGTCGAACTGGATTTCGGCAACTTTACTCTTAGAAAAAGATGAAAAACGCCGTGCCGAAATGATTTATGGTACAATGCTCGGTACAGACTTATACCTCAATGGGTTGGGCGAAGATGGTGGCTGCGACGAAGGTCCAAGTTACTGGTTTGCCGCTGGAGCTAGTGTTTTTGATTGTCTCGAATTATTCAGCAAGGCAACTAATGACAAAATTAATATTTATGAAGAGCCACTCATCCAAAAAATGGCTTCTTATATCTATAAAACTCATATTGATGGTTATTATTTTGTTAATTTTGCTGATGCCGACCCAAAACTTCGCCCAGATGGATTGATGCTTTACCGCTTTGGAAAAGCCTTGAAAGACGAGAAAATGACTCAAATGGGACAATGGGCATTCAAAAATTTTGTAACAGCTTCAATCAATTCGGGAGGCTATCACCGACCACGAAAAGTTGAAAATTTTCTTTCTATCAAGCAAATAAACGAAAATGCAGGTAAATATATTCCTGTAAATGATGCTTGGTTTAGTGATATTCAAGTGCTTACCGCTCGTGCAAATAATGGTTTTTTTATGGCAACGCATGGTGGTCATAATGCCGAAAGTCACAACCACAACGACGTAGGAGATTTTATGCTTTATGCCAATGGCGAACCTGTAATTATTGATGCAGGACGAGGAAATTATACAGCTCGCACTTTTTCAGCACAACGATATGAACTTTGGTTTACTCAATCACAGTATCATAACTTACCGATTATCAATGGATTAGGGCAAAAAGTAGGACGAGAATTTGAAGCTACCAATGTAAAAAGCAATATTTCAGATAAAGAGGCGACTTTGATAATGGATATTACAAATGCCTACGATAAAAATGCTGGAATTGTTTCGTGGAACAGAACGGTAAAGTTAAATCGAGTAAAAAATATTGTAGAGCTTACAGACGATTATAATCTGAGCCAAAAACCAACTTCTTTGGAACAAGTCTTTATGACAATTTGTACGATCGATACTTCTCTTGAAGGAAAAATTACGCTAAAAACTCCTAAAAATCAATTAGTTACATTGCAGTACGACCCAAAAGTATGGTCAGTTTCGACCGATTTACCTTCAACCGAAGGAATGGAGTATGTGAGTTTCAAAACAAAATGGGATAATCGACCTGTGCAGAGAATTATTTTGACAAATAAAAATTTAGCACAAAAAGCAAAAAATTCATTTACTTTTGGGTTTTAATTAATTCTCTATATTTCTATGAAAAAAATCTTTGCTTTTATAGTATTAAACATTTGCTCAGTCAGTGCTTTTTCTCAAACAATCAAACTTTTTAATGGAAAAGATTTAAACAATTGGTATGCCGATATTCCTGCCAAAGATAAAGATTCGACTTTAAGAAAATCATTCATCATCCGAAATGGTTTGTTGGTAAGCATGGGAACACCCGAAGGACATTTAATGTCTAAATCACAGTATGAAAACTACCGACTTGAAGTAGAATATCGATTTGCAGGAAAACCTGGAAACTGTGGCGTATTGGTTCATGCTTCCACGCCGAGAGCTTTGTATAAAATGTTTCCAAAATCAATTGAAGTGCAAATGATGCACTCAAATGCAGGCGATTTTTGGTGTATTGTTGAAGACATTAAAGTACTTGACATGGAATCAAGGCGTGGGCCAAAAGAAAACTGGGGAATTACGGAAGGAAAAGAACGCCGAGTTAAAAATCTTACTGATAATTCGGAAAAACCTTTGGGTGAATGGAATCGCATGGTGATTGAATGTCAAGGAGATAAAATAAAAGTTTGGGTCAATGGCGATGTGGTCAATGATGGCTTCGGTGCAACTGCTCAAAAAGGACAAATTGCTTTACAAGCCGAAGGTGCAGAAGTTGAATTCAGAAAAGTAGATTTAACACCCTTGAAATAATAAGCAGTCTTCAATTGGCAATCTTAACTCTGAAACTATACAAAAACTGCTTACTGAAGACTGATAACTGAAGATTTAATAACAAACTTTACTAAATCACCAGCTTTAAGTAAGGTAATTTCGGGTGAATTTGGTGTATAAAGTTGAAGCTCGGTTCGACCAATTAATTGCCAACCACCTGGGCTTTCGGAAGGGTAAATACCTGTTTGGTTTCCTGCAATACCAACGCTGCCTGCAGGAACTTTGGTGCGTGGTGTATCTTTGCGGGGCGTGGCAATTCGAGCGTCTAAACCACCCATGTATGCAAAGCCCGGCAAAAAGCCCATCATGTAAACTCTATAAATTGGGGAAGTATGAATTTGTATTACTTCCTCAATAGTTAAATTATTATGTTCGGCTACAAAAGCTAAATCTTCCCCATCATAAATTACTGGAATATTAATTAAGTTTGTAGCTATAACATGGTCATTGTTAAGATTTTGCAAACTATTCTCTAAATAATTCTTTACAAAATCAAAAGCAGTTTTTACTTCTACATTCGATTTTCTTACTTTTAGCACATCATAAAAAATAGTAAGCGATGCGTAAGCTGGCATCGCTTCTATGATTCCTATAAATGGGTTTTCACTACAAAAACGATACAATTTCATAACAAAATCGTTGATATTTTCATCAATGACATTACCAAAATCAATCGTAATTGCTGAATCGCTCAGGGAAAATATTTTGTACTCTTTACTTACCATACAATTCATTAAATGCCTTCTCGTATTTATCTCCTGCTTTCCATTTTGGTGCAGTTGCTCTATCGGATATCAATCGGGCAGAATAAATGTATGCTTGACAGAATTTAAGCAAATAATTATAATTAACTGACTCGGGGCTATCGCCTACTTGGTGATAAAATTTATTAATTTCGGCATCGAAAGCAGTGAATCCTGGTGCAAAATCAGGTGCTGGAATTCCTTTAGCCGCTAAACTGACATTATCTGAACGGTCAAATAAATTTTGCTCAGGAGCTGGGTCGTTGATTGCTGTCAAACCAAAAGCCTTTGCACCTTCTTCAATTTGTG
>NZ_JAYWCU010000210.1:0-5544 GCF_043780375.1 Emticicia sp.
ATAGATTCTGTTAGAAAACATTCCAACAAAAAAGGTATTGATGCACTGAAATGGAAAATTGAACCAATAAACCTTTACGAAAAAAAATTACGTAATCTCGCTACTGGTTTAGGTCCAATTTATGTGAGAGTGAGTGGTACTTGGGCAAATGCCATCTATTTTCAGAACAACAATGAAGCAAAATTAAGCAGTCCACCAAAAGGATTCAAGAATATATTAACTCGCCAACAATGGAAAGGAGTGGTGGATTTTTGTAAGGCTGTGGATGGCAAATTAGTTAGTTCTTTTCCGATAAGCGATGGTATGAGAGATGAAAATGGCAAATGGCAAGCTACACAAGTGAAGTCCATTTTAGATTATACCAAATCCATTGGTGGTGAAATTACAGCCGCCGAATTTTTCAATGAACCCTCACACGCCTCGCATGGTGATGCACCCAAAGGATATAACGGTGATGACTTCGCAAAAGAGTTTGCCCTTTTTAAAAGTTTTGCCAAAGAGGCTGCTCCCAATATGAAAATTATTGGTCCAGGCTCTACAGGAGAAGGTGGCATACTTCCTTCAGGATTAGACCTGTCCGTAGATAAACTGCTATCTCCTACCCCCAATCCCACTTTTGATGTATTTACCTATCACTATTATGGCACGGTATCAAAACGTTGTGGAGGAGGGCAGAATCCTGAGAAGGCTTTAACTGCTGAGTGGTTAAGTAAAACCGAAAAAGGTCTTGAGTTTTACCAAAATACAAGAGATAAATATGTGCCAAATGCACCTATTTGGCTCACCGAAACTGCCGAAACTGCTTGCGGTGGGAATCCTCAGGCAGCTACTTATATAGATACTTTCCGCTATTTGGAGCAACTTGGCAGACTGGCAAAAAAAGGTGTTCAAGTAGTGATGCACAATACCCTTGCAAGAAGCGAATATGGTTTATTGGAACATGATACCCATACTCCAAGACCTAACTATTGGGCAGCTTTTCTTTGGAACAAATTCATGGGAAATCAAGTATATGAAGCAGGAAGTTTAGAAGTTGGTGTAGATATTTTTGTACATAATTTAAAAAATAAATCGGAAGGAAGAAGTGTATTGATTTTAAATACTAATAAAACGGCAACAACTGTAAACATTCCTTCAGAGGCGAAACAATATTTAATGACAGCCGATGAATTACTTAGCAAAAAAGTGAGCCTAAATGGTAAAGAATTAAAATTGGCAGCCAATGATGAATTACCATCAATCAAAGGAATAAGTGTAAAAAAAGGAAGTGTTGAATTGCCCGCTTATAGTATTATGTTTCTAACATTTAATAAATAAAAGGGTGTTTGCAGTTCAAAAAAAGAAATGTAAACAGAAAACAAAACCATCGTAGTAACAGGTGCTGGTAGTGGTGTTGGCCGTGAATTAGTCTTGCAACACGAACCTTATTCAGAAAAAAATGGCTGAATTGAGAAAGTAAATGAATAGAATATATAGCTAATAAAAGGTGAATTTTTCCCCCTTTATTTTTTAAAGCGATACAAATATGGTGCTTTATTCGATGCTCCTGTAAACTTCTTTTCTAAGCGTTCTAAAACATTTAATTCCAAAATCTTCTTTTGAAAATTATTTCGAGCGTATTCTTTTTCAAAAATCGTTTCGTAGAGGTCTTGCACTTCCTTCATTGTAAAAGTTTCGGGAAGAAGATTCAGCACAATAATATTTGTATCAAGGTTTAATCGCAAAGATTCCAGTGCTTTTTCAATCATCTCGTTATGGTCCATCATCATCGGGGGTATTTCATGAATATTGTACCATCCCATAGATTCGTCTAAAGCTGTTTTTATTGGAGTAACTTTATTAATATCGACCAAAGCATAGTAACCCAATGAAATAAATCTACTTGTGAGCCATTCAAAATCGGCCTTTGATAAGGAAACATCACTATCAAAATGTTCTTGGTTCAGATTGATTATGTTTTCAAGAAAATCTTTGTTGGTTCTATCTGCTTCGCCAAATATCTTGAAATGCTCTAAAAAAATATTTGAAATACTCGTCCGTTCTTTGAGAATCCGATGACCAGCCTCATCTACACCTTCTTTTTGGAGAATAAACCCGCTTGGGAGAGAATAAAAATCTCCTTTAAAATTCAATTTTGTAATCAGTACTTTAAGCTCTCTTTCTTGATAGCCAAATATCACACAATCAATGGCAAGTTGTGAGATATAGTTTTGATTAGAGAATAAATTCATCTGAAAATCTAAGAATGGTTTCTGCAAAGGTACTCTTCATCCTTAAAAAACACCATTCATAATCTATAAATATTCAATTATAATATACTAATAAACTCTATTGTCTATTTATTTAGACAATAAAAAATTTATACATATCTTTGTTTTGAAATTTATAAAACACCATTCAATATCATTTAAAATCGTGGCGACGAACCGCAACCAAAACAATGAAAAAAGCAAGCATCTTTCTTATCGCATTATTTTTTGGAATCGCTTTTAATAGTTTTTCACAAACAGCTACTGCACAAGCAGATTTTTATGTAGGCAAGTGGGAAGTTATAATTATTGGCACACCCAACGGTGATTCAAAAATGATTACTACCATTAGCCGAAAAGATGGCAAATTGGTTGGTGAAATGACAAACCCTGTCGAGCCTACTACTCCTACAAATCCTTTGACAAGTGTAGAAGAAGTTGATGGAAAAATGACCATTTTCTTTTCAACAAGTGGATATGATTTAGCTATCCCTTTTGAAAAAGTGGATAATGACAACCTAAAAGGCAAGTTGATGGATATGTTTGATGTTACGGCGAAAAGGGTAAAGTAATAATTGTCACGAATGCACGAATTCATATTAATTTGTGCATTCGTGACAAAAAATAAAACAAAATGAAGCATCTTATTTTATTGATAATCAGCTTATTAATCACTTTTCAATCTACTTTTTCTCAGATAAAAGCAGGTAGAAATCAATCATTTGACTCTGACTGGAAATTCAAGAAAGGCAAAGAAATTGATACAAAAGCCGCCAATTTCAATGATACCGATTGGCGAAAATTGGATGTTCCACACGATTGGAGTATTGAAGATTTAGCCAAAAATCCTTCAGATAGCATCATAGGTCCTTTTTATAAAAAAGCAATCGGTAAAAATGCTACGGCTTTTTCAGTCGGTGGCACTGCTTGGTACAGGAAACAATTTGTTCTTGATAAATCTACCATTGGTAAAAAAGCATATATCCAATTTGACGGTGTTTATATGAATTCAGATGTGTGGCTTAATGGACATCATCTGGGAAATCACCCCAATGGATATACTTCTTTTATTTATGATTTGACAGCCTTTTTAAATCCTGCTGGTCAAACCAATGTAATGGCTGTACAAGTAAAAAATGAAGGAGATAATTCAAGATGGTATTCAGGTTCAGGGATTTATCGCCATGTTTGGTTGAGTATTGTAAATGATACGCATATTGATAATTGGGGCGTTCAAATCGTTTCTTCCAATGTTTCTGAACAATCTGCTGCTATTCATATTGCAACAGAAATCGAGAACGCAACTTCTAATATTGCTCTTACAATTGAATTGTATTTGGCTGATAATAAACTGGTTGTCTCAAAAACAACGGATGCTTCTACTAAAAGCAAAATCGAACAAACCATTATTTTGAAAAACCCCAATTTGTGGAGCATCGAAAAACCTAATTTGTATAAAGTAAAAATAATTTTGAAACAAAAGGGAAAAACAATTGATGAATACGTTCAAAATTTTGGTGTAAGAAGCATCAAATTTGATGCTGAAACTGGTTTTACTTTGAATGGAAAAAATGTAAAACTCAAAGGTGGTTGTATTCATCACGACAATGGTCCATTGGGTGCAGAAGCTATCGACCGAGCAGAAGAACGAAAAATAGAATTATTGAAAAAAAATGGCTACAATGCTGTTCGTTTTGCTCATAATCCTTATTCGCCTCAATTATTAGATGCTTGTGATAGATTGGGAATGTTAGTAATGAATGAAGCATTTGATATGTGGGAAAGAAATAAAACTCCTGACGATTATGCCGATTATTTCAAAGAATGGGGTATGAAAGATTTAGAATCAATTGTACTGCGAGATAGAAATCATCCTTCAGTTATTATGTGGAGTATTGGCAACGAAATTCCAGAAATTGCAGACTCAACAGGATATAAAACTTCTTGGAAATTAGCAAATTTTGTAAGAAGATTGGATTCTACACGTGCGGTTACAAATGCCATTCCGTTTTATCTCGCCATGGGTAAAGGCAAAACTTGGGAAAGTACAGCACCTTCATTTGCAAGTTTGGATGTAGGTGGATACAACTATACTTCAAATAAATACGAAGACGACCATAAAAAATATCCTAAGCGAGTGATGGTTGCCACAGAGTATTTTCCACCGAAAGCTTTAGAAAATTGGAATTTTGTAGAAAAACATCCTTATGTAATAGGCACATTTAGTTGGGCAGCAATTGACTATTTAGGAGAAGCAGGAATCGGATTGGCTCGAACCAAATTGAAAAATGAAAAAACGGCTGGTTTTGTAGAAACTTTTATGACTTCCGAATGGCCAGTTTTCAATTCATATACAGGCGAATTAGATTTGATTGGCAATAAAAAAGCAGCTTCATTCTACTTAGATGTCGTTTGGAGAAGAAGTAAAATCGAAACTTTGGTTCATCGACCAATTCCTGAAGATAAAAAAGAAAGCACTGGCTTTTATGGTTTTCCTGATGAACTGAAAAGTTGGACTTGGCCTGGACATGAAAATGAGCAACTACAAGTTCGGGTTTTTACAAGAAGTCCAAAAGTGAAATTGGAATTGAATGGTAAAATAATAGCCGAGCAAACCATTGCCACAGGTTCGATAACTGCCACATTCAACATTCCATATATTGCTGGAAATTTAGTTACTCGTTGCTATGAAGGAAACAAAGAAATAGCATCTGAAATGCTTATAACGGCAGGAAAACCAACTGCGATTCGTCTAATAGCAGATAGAGCCATTATCAAAGCCAGTAAAAATGATCTTGCCTACATTACTGTTGAAATTGTAGATGAAGCAGGTAATGTAGTGCCAAATATTGGTGATAAATTGGTAAAATATCAAATTTCAGGCAATGGTAGCCTTGCTGGTGTTGGTAATAGTAATCCAAGAGATATGAGTAGTTTTCAAAAACCTGAAAAAATGGTTTTTCAAGGAAAAGGTTTAGTCATTGTCCGCTCTACCGAAAAAGCAGGAAAAATCACTGTAAAAGCAGAAGCGGAGGATTTGAAAGGAGGTATTTTAACAATTAAGACCAATTAAGTAGAATGACGAATATAGACGGGTCGCCTGTGCGATTACTAACTGTTCACAATAGTGATATAAAAGACTTATTATGAAATAGTTACAAATTGTCAAATTTAAAATAAATTAGTTTTCATACTTAATACACTGTTAACTAAATAGTTTTAAATTTTGCAACTTAGATTTCTAATAAATCAAGTTATGGAAAAAAGACACATTAAATTAAGCGACACCGACCGA
>NZ_JAYWCU010000211.1:0-6119 GCF_043780375.1 Emticicia sp.
TAAGAAAACAAAAGATTGTTAATTCAAAAAAAGATAGTACATCTAAGCCAGAGTTGGTTGAAAATTTTCGAATAGTTTTTCCTACTTTTTCCATCGAGCTTCGGTACTTATGCTCTGTTAGGGTTTCAGTTAGCTGACAGAAGTCTTCGACATGTATTTTATACCCTTTCTCACGGTCAAATCGTTTTGTAATATAGGCTAACTCCCCACTCTGAAGTCTGATAAGAGAGTGTTCGGCCGTTTTAATTTCGCATAGATTGGCCAATTTCATGGTTAATGATTCATTCTCTGGCAAAGAAGAGAAAATATCTGATGGGGGTTTTAAAATAAAACTTCCCCATAGCCCAACGATTGTGAGCCTGCTATTTCGAGTATCTATTTTTTCTAACTCTAATGAAAGTTTTGGTTGAACGCCCGTTACGGTAATATGCCGCCCAATAATCTGTTTAGCAATTGCTTTTAGTTCAGGTTTTCCAAACGAAAGGATAGGAGGTTTACTCATGCCAAACATCTTCCTTGAGCATTTTGTATGAAATTCTACCGAATCATCAGTGAGAGGTTGATAGCAATATAAACAGCGTTTCATATTTCATCAGTAATTTGTGGTATGATACTAACAGCCCCAATACAATCTTGACAAACAGTGAGTAATAAGCCCATTCGGTCACGATAATTTAACTTCCAGTTTTCAACTGCAATATCCATTAGCCAACCTTCGGGAATCAAACCATCAAAAAAAGGGAATAGAATATTTTCATGAAAAGTCTGTTTTTGTAGGGGCAAGGCCAGACTAATGGCCTGAGTATTTTCTTGGTTTAGATATTGCTCATCATATTGAAAAAAGTAGCCGTTTTCATTCTCACTAATAATACCTGCTAATTTTTCGTAAAAAAAAACTTGTCCTATTCTATTCATCACTTACCTCCTTTCTGATAACTCCAACTTCACTGCCAAACAAGTCCAGTACTTGGTTCACTTTATCTAATCTTAAAGTTGTTTTTCCTTGCTCTAATTCTCTTAAAAAACGTAACCCAACACCCGCCTTTTGAGCAAGTTCTTCTTGTGTAAGTTTGAGGGCCTTACGTTTGGATTTTATAAACTGACTTATTTGTTGCATATTTTATGTACCTTATCGGGTATAAATATACTATATTATGATTATATTGTACCTGATAAGGTATATTTTTTTGTAAATGAAGTTGAGTAATGATGTTGAATAAAATAACTTTATACTTAGGTTTTGATATAATCCATCTCATTTATTCACTTATTGAAGTCTTCTACGCTCGTAATTATTTTTAAAAACTTTGGCGGTCTCGATGGGGTTGTGATTGGTGTTAATGAACTTTTTTGAATGAGTAGCAAAAAAAAGTAGCACTGATATCCCGATTGTTCATTATTTGCTTTGATTATTTCAAGAGTTTTGAAAAGCTCTTCTCAATAATTCTTGCTCGTTTTTGTCTATTTTGTACTTATTGGCAGCACTTTGCCATGCAGAAACAGCCTTCTTAATAGATTCACTTATTTGTTTGGCTTTAACTTGAGTAAGGCGAAAATAGGGAGCAACTTCTAATGCTAAATCTATTTCTAAGCTATTATCATTTTCACTAATATTTAGTTTTAAACCTGTCCCATCTTCGTTAGCATTAATGTCATAAGCTGGTGATAACTTCCACCCTTTTGGTGTTACTAGAAAACCATGATTACGTAAGTGGTCATCAGTGTTTGATACGCAAATACTGAAAACGATTCTTCGCCATAATTCTTCCAAATCTTCTTCTATGTTTACGCCATTTCGTATAATAAATTCTGCCAAGTTTAGATAACTTACTCCTTCTTGGTAATCCGCCCCATCATTATAGCCGAGTAAGGTCATAGCAGAAGCAAAATGCGTTCTTTGACTTTGTTTCCTATCAAACCTTTTGGTGATAAACGTATGATGTCGGCTACCAAACTTTTCTATAAACGCATCTGATATATTAATTCCTGCTTGTCTGGCTAAATCATGTACAACCATCTCCCAAGCTCCCATATTTTTGTCATCAAATCTACTTGGAAACTTAGCAATCCAAAGCTGTTGTTTTGTGTCTTTTACACTTGCTTTAGGCCTTGCACCACCAAGAGATGAACCTGGAGCCATGAGCATATTGAGCCATTGAATATATTCGGGCTTTTCAATGCTATTTTCTTGCTCAAGTTTCAAACTCGCTTGTTCGAGTTCACGAAGTGAGGTAAAAGGAGGTGCGGCCATAGCTTGATTATCATTCAAGAAAACCCCGTTATCTTCAATTTTGAAGCGTAAAGCTCCCATTCGATGTTCGTCATACACACCCAACAAATAGTCAGTTTCAAACAAAAGATTCTCTTTTCGTTCTTCTTTTCTTGCTAATGCAGCTTCTCTTCTACGCATCAATAAACGCCCCCATCGGTCAGGCGAAGAGTCCATAAATACCCCAAAGTTCATTTTTTTATCATTTAGGAACTGTCTTCCTGAGAAAAAATGTAAGTCTGGGTCAAGTTGGATATATTTTGATTGCAACCATTCTTTTTCATATTCAAATGAAAAAATTTCTTTTCCTCTAACTTGAGTAGCTGATAAAGTTCCCACAAGAGAGTTTTTGGGTAAATCTTCCCAATCGGCATATACTAATATATTCCTTTGTTTTTGGTTCATTGCTTACTTTTGGGAGAACGTTTTTTAACTAATATGTCAGCATCTTGAAGTTTCCTCCCTAAGTCATCATCGTTAGCTATATTTAGGAAGTTTTTTTCTAAACCAAATACAAAAAGTACTTGTAGATATATGCCAATAGCAACACTTGGTGTGCCTTTTTCGACTTGCCATAATGTTGAGCGACTTACCGCAGCTCTCTCTGCAACTTGTTTTGTACTCAGTTTTCGTCTGAGTCTTGCCAATTTTATATCTTCTCCTAATTGGTTTAGGATTTTTTGTTGACTTGGTAATAAAATCATAATGTTTAATATAACAGACAAATATAGCAATAATGTTTGCTATAAAAAACATTATTTACGATTGAAATTAGAGTTGAAATCTTGAAAGTATGAGTTAAGTGCTGGTAATAAGCATTCTCCATCGCTCGGGCGACCCCGTCTTAATTCAAACGGTTCGCCGTAGCGATTCTTAATTGTGCTTTAGCACTTAACTTGATAGCTAAACAATAAAAATACCCAGAGCTGGTCTGGGTTTCTCACAAAATTTTATAGTGCAGCATAGGAGCTATGTCTTACGGGTCAATTCTTCGATGTGCGATTCTTGTAGGTATGCCATGTGCTATTGTTGCATTAACAAATTGATTAACCTCTGATTGATAAAATAATTGCTTTTTCCTACTTTGACTTTTGTCAATATTTTATTTTCAACAAAAACCTCTAAATATTTGGTAGCTGTAAGTCTGGTTATTTGACAATCTTGCATTACAAACTCAATTTTAGTATATGGATGTTTGAAAAGGTTATCTAATAATTCTCTGCTATAAATTTTAGGATTTGTCTCCTGACACCATGTTTTTGTTTCTTCTAATAATATCCTAATATTTTTTATTAAATCAATCGTAAAAATGGCTGTATTTTCTACGGCTTCTAACATGAAATAAATCCAACTTTCCCAATCATCTTTATCTCTAACGTCTTGTAGTTTTTGATAATATTGCCCTTTGTTTCTTACTATATAACGGCTCAAGTAAAGCACTGGAACATCTAATAAGTTTTTGAGAACAAGGTATAGCAAGTTGATGATTCGCCCTGTACGCCCATTGCCGTCATAAAAAGGGTGAATACTCTCAAATTGAAAATGGATAATTGCCATTTTTACTAAAAAATCCCAATCAGCCAATTCATCATTATTGATAAACTGCTCCAAATTTGTCATTAAATTTAAGATTGCTTCATAATCTTGTGGTGGTGTATAAACCACCTCACCCGTTTGTTGATTTTTCAGAATAGTGCCTGGCAAGCGGCGTATCGCTCCATTGTTTGGCTCAAGTATATCTAAAATTTGGAGCAAGTGCTTGGTACTCAGAAAGCCATATTGTTGAATCAAATCATAACCTCTTTTGAGTGCTACTGAGTAGGATTGCACCTCTTTGGCTGCCACCGATACATTTAGGTTGAGTGAGGCTTTGAATAATTCATCGTGTGTGGTGATGATGTTTTCGATGGCCGAGCTATCTTTTGCTTCTTGTAAAGACAGCGTGTTTATCAAGATATTTTGGTCGGGAATGGTGGCCAGAATACCTTTTAACTCTGCTAAGGCTTTATTGGCTTGCAACGACTTTTTTAGTACCGACTTGGTTTCTATTTCTCCAATATTCGGGAGACTTTTGATAATATAGCTCATCAGTTTTATGATTTCATGTATAAAATCAATGATTTTTTATACATGTATGTTTTTCATGTATAAAAATACGACTTTTTTATACATGAAAAAAGTAAATCAACCTAATGATGCTTATTTTATTTAGCCTCATACTACTGGAAATCTTCACTTTCTAAAAAAACCAGTTTATCCTAAAATCCTGCTTCTTCAAATTTAGTTCTTAGATTTGGATAAAAATGCTCTGTGATATACGCAAATGAAACTCTACGAAGTTTTTTAGTTTGTTGGTTACTTAGTTCATTCTCAAATCCTAAAAAACTACGGTCTAATGCTAAGTCAATATCCTCTGAGAATCGCTCTATTAATCCCCATGCTTTATTTAATGAAGTTCCTCCCTTAAAAACCAGACTATTAGCACAATCCATTTCAAATATCAAACGTAATGTCTGTACGACCCACCAATCTTTTTCGATAGCATCAACTATTATACCTGTTTTCTTTGATATTTCATTATATGTAATAAGTTTTGTTTCTGTTGATACATCATTCCATTTTTCCATTTTTTGCCTTAGTTAGTTCTTTTTGAGTGCTTGTTTCATAATTAGTCTAATCCACTCAGGAGCAAGCTGTATGTCATGTTCTAATTTTTCTACGTTCTCCTTTCTTAACAATTCAATAATTTTTGCTTTCTCTTCTTCTGTAACCTTATCTTTTTCTATTATTTTAAGTGCTTGAATAACCAACCCACTGATTTCATCCTTAGAAGCTAAATTTTTTGGGGCAACTCGTTTGAATAAAATACCCCTACCACCTCTATCCATTTTTATCTTTCTTGCTACCCCGTCAGTTAGATAAACCACATTCATAGGTACTTGAGTTGATAATCCGAGTGCATTTAAGGCATAGATACCAGTCGGCATAATGCGAGCTTTATCTCTTTTAGCAATCGCTTGGGCAATTTCATCTGTTGATGAGTGTAGTTCACCCAAAAGAGCATGAAATCGAGGTTTAGCATAAATTCCTCTGGCAACTCTCCTAATAGCTCCCTTTTCTGTTAATCGTTCAAGTGCTTTGCTAATAGCTTTTCCACTACCTAAAGATACAAAACCTTCTGAAAAGAAGAGAGTACCATCTTGTTCACCATTGATTTTTAAAAGTATTTTTTTTTCAATGCTTTCTGTCATAATTATTAAGTTTGTCGCAAAAACAGTAAATATTTGCGACATAATTTTAAATGTATGATTTATCAATAAGATTAATTTTCTATTTGCTCGAAAAATAGTAAAATCAAATTTAAGCCAAGGCCACCTTTGAATGAAGTATTTATAGCTAAAACCTTGTTGATAGAAAATTGACTAAGTAGAAAAAACCTATTATATTTACAATTTGTAAATTGTAAATATCTATGAGAAATCATAACGGCATGCGACCGCATGATGTAGTCGTACTATTGAAAATTATTTCATTAAATAAAGAGGGAATTGAAAAAAGAGGACTCACCAATAAAGCATTGGCAGAATCTTTGAAAATCAGTCCTGCTGAAATTACTCATTCCCTCAATCGTTCAGCCTTTGCAGGACTTCTTGAGCCGCTGAATAAACGTGTAAATAGACACGCATTACTTGATTTTTTGAAACATGGTATCAAGTATGTTGTGTGTGGCGGCGTTATTGGTTCTTCGTCAATTTTGGTGAAAGATTAATTTCAGGGTAACTCCAAGAATTTTTATTGATATAAAATGCAGTTTAGTTAGGCTAAACGCATATAATTTCATTATTTGAAT
>NZ_JAYWCU010000212.1:0-6934 GCF_043780375.1 Emticicia sp.
CCATATTATAGGTCATGGGTAATACTTATCACAGATGGAGAGCCTGATTCGGGACAAGATGTTAATGCACTTAAACAAGAAATTGCAGATGGTGTTGATAGCAAGGATTTCTACTTTTTTGCAATAGGGGTTACAAATGCTAATATGAATACGCTAACAAATCTATCATCATCAATAATGCCCCCTGCGAAACTCCAAGGATTGAAATTTAAAGAGTTTTTTCAATGGTTAAGTGCAAGTTTAGGAAGTGGTGGAGTAACGGGTTCAAAAGATGATAAAGATGTAGTATTCGCTAATCCTGCTGGATGGATGCAAGGAATTCCAGTTACATAATTTATAATTAAGTTCAAGTATAGTGTAGTCGTTCGTACTACACTATACCTATCCTCTATAAAAGTGAACAAGCAAGATTATACCCTCTATATTATTCTAATCCTTTTGGGAATTATAATTGGCATTATTACAACTTATTATAAAAAACAAATTGTTTCATTTATCAGAATGTCTAATCAAACGCTAAAGGGGTTTTTACATAAAATAAAACGTAAAAACCCAAGCTATTCAAAAATACCTACTCAAGTCAATAATACTCAAAATATTAACCCAATACATAATAATTGGTTTATTGTTTCGGGGTCTGTTATTGGAAAATCACATATTACTCATGGTACTGTTTGCCAAGACAGCCACTTTACAAGAGTTTTTGAAAGCCTAAATGGATGGGGAATTACAATTGTATGTGATGGTGCTGGTTCTGCTACTAATTCTCACCTTGGTTCAAAATTCATGGCAGAACAAGCAATACCACACTATTTTAGCACAGCAATTAAAGAGAAACAATGGCATCTACGAAATGACTTACCTTCCGAAGAAGAATGGAGAGAAGAAGCGTGGGAACAATTAAAAAACTCACTTGGTGCATTAATGTACCACGCTGAAAACGACCTTAAAGTAGAGCTTGCTACATTGGCTTGCACCGCTATTGTAGTTATATATTCACCCTTGGGCTTATTGGTAACTCATATTGGCGATGGTAGGGCTGCATATTGTGATGAACAGGGAAAATGGGGGGCTTTAATAAAACCACATAAAGGAGAAGAAGCAAATATGACCTACTTCATCACCTCAAGACCTTGGCTTATCAATAAACATTATTCTCTTCCTGATGGAAATACAATTCCCGAAAGCAGGATTATAAAAGGTAAGGTAACTGCTTTTGCCCTTTTATCAGATGGAATGGAAAAGCAATCTTTCCAATGTAGTGTTTTTGATAAGGAAACTGAAAAATGGGACGACCCTAATACACCATTTGATAAATTTTTTAATCCACTCGTTAATTTTATAAACTCCCAAGCTAAGGATTTGCAATCAAGTTTTGATGTCCACGACAAATGGAAAAAGTTTTTAACCGAAGGTAATGAAAAAATAAAAAATGAGGAAGATGATAAAACGATGATTTTAGCAGTATTACAAACAAAATGAGCCAAGAAATTTATTACACCCATAATAAAACGCCAATCATGGTCGAGTCAAAACCATTTGGAGTTGGAGGAGAAGGAAACATTCATAAAATCATTACCTCACAATATAAAAATTATTGTATAAAAATTTATCATGCTCGGTATAGGACTAAAGAAAAAGAAAATAAAATATCTTATATGGTAAAAAATCCCCCACCTAAATTGGAGGATACAATGTTTCGCTTATGTTGGGCAAAAGAACTAATTTATGACCACAAAGGGATTTTCTTAGGTTTTCTTATGCCACTTGCATTTGATGATAGCATACAACTATATGAAATTACCACACTAAAGTTTAAGAAGGCATTACGTAGCACTATTTGGGAAAACAAATTTACTCGTGCTACTGGTATTGGTTTAGTAAATAGATTAAAAGTTTGTTTAAATATCTCTGCCGCTGTTTATCATGTACATGAGAGTCAAAAATATGTTTTTGTTGATTTTAAGCCACAAAATATATTAATCAATATACAAGGTAAAATATCAATTACAGATTTAGACTCTATACAAATTTCGACAGGAAATAAGGTATTATACCGTTCGCACGTGGTAACACCTGAATATACGCCCAAGGAAAGTGAAAAAATAGACCCTAAACATAATCAAATACATGAAACATGGGATAGATTTTCTTTAGCTGTAATGTTTTATGAAAATCTTTTTGGATTACATCCATACGTCGGAACTACCAATGGACAATACGCAGATGCAAATACTATTAGCGAAAAAATTCACCATAATCTATGTCCTTTAGGTTCTAAGCGTTTCTACTTTTCCAATCCACCAAAGCAACATGATTATATAAATTTATTTCCAAATACATTAAAAACTCTTTTTCTCAGAGCGTTTGAATATGGTGGACAAGACCCGTCAAAAAGACCCAGTGCTTCGGAATGGGGGAAAGAATTGTTTTCAATTATCAATGACCCAGCTTTAAAAAAAAAGCCCATCGTAATCCCAAATGACATTCCAAAGCAAACTACTCATTCACATCCTGTATATCCACCAAAACCAATAACACAACCAGTAAAACCACAATACAAGCAGCCTATCAATAAAACATCACAACAAACAAAACCTGTTTCTAATGATAATTCTGGATTTGTTGCTTTTTTTCTAATACTTCTTATTTGTGGATTTATTTTTTTTATAATTACACAAACAAAAAACTCTAATAATTTGACCTCAGAAGTAGCGGTAGATTCTACTGTCGAAACAATAGATTCCACTGCAACGGCTGCAACCGTAGAATTACCACTTAATACAGTAGAATCTACTGTCGTAACAATAGATTCCACTGCAACGGCTGCAACGGCTAATTTAGAAAACATCTATGACTCATATAAATCAACAGACGCTACTGGCTTCATTTTATTTTATAAAGGTTGCCAAACCGAAGATGATATATTTCAAGTATATATTGATTCAAAATATGTTGGGAGTATGCTTAAATGTTACGACTGGCAACCCAAAACTGATGACTATGGTTGTGTTCTATATACTGGAAAAGCGTTTAAAGTAATTTACTATCAAATAAAATCCCTCCGTACGGGTAAACTATGGTATGGAAGTGTAGAAGCTCCATCAAATGAAACTATTTTTGTTCCTATCAATGCTAAGTAACATTAAATTGTTTTCATTATCTTTAGTTGATTTTTTTAATAAAAACATTACTCATACGAATCTAAACAAAAATCAAAATTCGTATGACACAAAAAAAATCATCCGCAATCCTCAAAGCAAGGTCAGCTTCGCTTGAAAATCTCTTTTTTGGTGTCGAGCAAATTGAATTAAACGAAAGTCGTAAGATTCTATCACACCACATTTTCGCCAATCAATACAGTTCTGCCATTTACTGCCCTTCCATGAATAAAATCTTACACATGGCAGGGAGCAAGTACCAGTTAGTAACAAACGAACAGCTTATTATGCCAATCTATGACAAACTAAAAACGATGTTTGGTACATCAGGGTTTACGGTACAATGTAAGAATGAAGACGACCGCAGATTCTCAGCCCAATTCGTTTTGACAGATAAGGTCATACAGGTAGCCGAGAAAGATGCGTTAAATGCAATGATTGAAGTGCAAAACAGCTACGATGGAAGTTTACAGCATTCAATGGCATTATCGTATTTTCGTCAAGTTTGTACTAATGGTATGATGGCATGGAAGAAAGACACCCAAATTGCCCAACGGCACGACAAAGATTTCCTTTTTAGTATGGATAAAATCTTGGCTCGTTTAGATGCACTTGATGTGCAGTTGCAGGAATTCCGCAAACTCACAGAACGTACAGTTACAAGCAAAGAAATGGAGCAAATTATGGATAAACTCAAAGAGTTTAAAAACCATGATGCGTTCCCTAAAAAGATTATCCAAGAAGTGCCGTTAAAAGTCCATCAGGAAGCGGAAGAGTTAAACACCGCACCTAACGCATGGCTACTTTACAATGGGTTCAATTATTTCTTAAACCACGACCAACGCATCGGGCTTGGTATGGATTCATTAGAAAGGATTGATAGAAATGTTTTAAAAGTGATTCAACAAGAGCTTGCTTTGAACTAAAAGACTGTTTCAGTCGCACAATTCATGTAGTTGCACCTGGTGTGTAGCTGCATGAATTTTTTAATTTGACAAAAATATTAATAAAGTTATAATCAATTAATATATTTTCATAACCCTTCACCCATGACAATAAATTCTAAAAATTGAACTGTTGAGAAAAAATCTGCAAAACCTATTGCAAATAATTTATCAAACGAACTTAAAGAAGCACTTCAATATGAACAAAGTTTCCAAAATGCTTTAATTGAAGAATGAAAAAATCAAGAGACGATTGATAATATTGAAAGTTTTGACAGAATCCAACAAAAAGAAATAGTATTAAAACTTATTAACAATTGATTTGGCAATATGGTGGCGTTAAATATTCACAAGTTTGATGAATCAATTCATAATGAAATAGCTCATTTGCTGATAGAAAAATGACTTGAATATGGTGTTGCAGTCCATCTTGCTAAGTTCAAAGAACTTAATCTAACAATTGCATTACATCTAATTGAAACCTGATTTAGTCAAGCAGTCGTTTCTGATTTTACAAGTTTTGATAGCATTAACCAAAAAACAATAGCACAATTATTAATCAATAAATGAGAATGAGCAGTTGTAGCTCAAAATATTAAAAACTTTGAATGCTTTAGTGATGAAGAAAGTGAAAATATAATGTCTAAATACAAAAAAGAGTATTCTATTGAATAGTAAACACATTTTTAGAAATCAATTAATGATACGGTCTTACTTTACACAAGCTCAATGTAATTATATTGAGCTTTTAATCGCCAAAATTTGCACTTGCAAATCCTATGTAAATACATAAAACCATATTCCTGTATTTATGGTAATATTGTTTTGTGGTTTCCTGTATTTCATTTATCTTTGTAAAAAGCAGTCAAACATGGGATTATTTCAATCGCTTAGTACACGACCCGACATTTTTTTGGACGTATATATCCAATCGCTCAAAATTGGTTCAAAAATTCGCTTGAAACCGATTGAAGGGCAAAGGGTAACAAATACCTGTTTTGTCGAATGTTCAAGAACGCTTAGGGCAAAATATCCAGTTGGTACAATCTTTAAAGTTGATTGTCGTTTGGTTCACCCATCAAACCGCAAGCCGTATCTCATGGTATTACATCGTAACGACATGAAACAAGCACTTGAATTTTTCGACCATAACCGCACACTAACAAACAATCAAGTCAGTATCTAATTTTTACAATACAATGAAAATTATTACAGTAGCCCATCAAAAAGGAGGAGTTGGCAAAACTACCCTTTCCCTAAACCTTGCTTATTGTTTTTCACAAGGGGCAAAAGTAGCCATCATTGATATTGACCCACAAGGCAGTATTTCGGGGCTTAAAGATATTCTTGCAAAACAAGGTATTGATTTAATACAACCGCAAGATATGGAGCAAGCCAAAAGCAAATATGACATTGCTATTATTGACACACCCCCATACCTGACAACCGCACTACCCGAATTTTTCAGTTACTCCGATTATGTATTAGTACCAACGAAAGCAAGCATCTTGGACATCATGGCAATCAGAGCCACAATAGGATTATTAAAACAGGCACAACAACAACGACCGCAGTTAAAATCTGCAATCGTGTTAAACATGGTTAAAAGTCGCACGAGTTTAACGGACGACATCAAAGAAGTATTAACACAATACAAGTTTCCAATATTGGAAAGCATGGTGAGCGATAGAGTGAGTTATACACGCTCCCCTATTTCGGGAGGTGTATTTGAAACCGAAGACGAGAAAGCAAAAGATGAAATTATCCATCTTGCAAAAGAGATAATTACAATGATGAAATAATTTAATTTATAAATAATACTATCATGGCAAAGAAAGACCATAAAGGCATAGCAAGCGATTTAGTGAAAGACTTGATTGATAACGCCTCAATTGCACCAATGCAAGAGAGCGTAATAGTCAAACAAAAAGCACCAACTACGAAACAAGAAACTGATAAATTCACAGTCGAAATAGAAAGCGAACTGATGAAGGACGTTAGATTATTTTCAGTAAACAAGAAAATAAAACTAAGACCACTATTTGAAAAAGCACTTAAAGAATATATTACAAATCATGTAAACGATTAGATTTTGTAAGTCAATGTATTATGTAACTACACAATACAAATGACTATTAAGATACTGTTATATGTATTTATGGGAAACCATATTTGTTGATTTATGGGAATACATAAATACATATACTATTGAATTTTTTATAATTATATAATAACCTGACTATCAACATTTTATATACTTTATAAAGGGTGTTTAACTACCCTTTCTTTTACCCCCGATTTTGATTATGAAAGTAGCCGAGAGAATGGTTAATTTGTTGTATAGCCGAACGAACACTTGCGACCCCCGCACCCCCGAAAGTTTGTACTTAGGAGGAACAAGAATGAGTGATATACCACAATTAGTGGACGAATTTATGGGGGTATGGCATATCGAATATAATAGAAAAATGAAACGGTTTTGGTTCTTACGTCCAATGGTGGAATGGCTATTTATCAATGAAAGATTTGTCAAGTTTTCAGAGTTTCAAGAAATATTCAAGGGTTCACACACGCAGGGCATACAGAAAGAACGAGGGGGAAAGTCGCTCGATGATTTGATGATACGCCACCCAATTTACAGACTTGCAGGTATTCGCTCAGAGGTAGCAAGACAGCAATTTATTATGAATTACAAGGAGGACGATTTGAAAAGCTACTTTCAGTTTATGAAAAGAAAAAATCGTTATCTGTTTGCCATTTTTCACACATGGCACAGGATAGCGATAGACAAAAAACATAGGATTCATTCATGGATAACAGGAACACCGG
>NZ_JAYWCU010000213.1:0-5646 GCF_043780375.1 Emticicia sp.
TTTTATGATTGAAAAATAGTAGATTTTCAAGCGAAAATTGAGGAAATTTTGAAAGCATAGCACCGCTACGGTTGAAAAATTTGCTCAATTTGTAGCCGAGAAGATGGTGTTTTTCGACTTAAAATACTTTCGCAAGAAGTCTATTGAATGTTCGAGTCTCAAAAACCCTTCTCATCGAGGATGGTTGGGAGGGGGTTACCACGCCACCGAATAACTAATCGTTCCGACAAGTGGCATAATCATTTCCTGCCCTACTTTTGAGTTTCTAATGATGGGTTTTGCCTTAGCATCTATAATAACATATTGATTATCAATTAAATAACGACCTTTTTCAATCATCGAAATGCTTTTTCCTTCGGCTAACTTGCAATATAAGTTTGAAACACCATTTGTCGAAATGGTTGCAGTGATACCTCCATTATTAGGCGTAATTTTTTGCGTAAATTCGTTACCACTATATTGATATTTATAAGTCGGAAAGCCTTGATTATCAATCGAATATCCTTTAAAAATCAATGTTTTATATTCGTCTAAAGAATCGGGCATAGAGGCATTAATGTCTGCTAAAACGGCAACCGAAGGCTTTCCCGAAAACTTGGTTTGCACACCTATTGGTCTCAAAATTTGTGGTTCGCCACGTTCGTGCCACATTTCGGTTGCATCGGCGAAATCGCCTCGCCAAGCGTATAGCAAAGCTCCTTGATTCAAATCAAACGAATAATGAACACCAACAGGGCTACCTACTGAAATAATGTGTGTACGTTTTTTTCCATCAAACATAATGAACGAACGCACTAACTCGACATCACTTTTAGGTTTTATTGAAATTTCGCCAACGGCTTGTGGGGTTGGCAATGACGACTCGGCATGAAGGGCATAAGGTCTGATTTCTGGCCCTGCTGCAAAAAGCCCCAATTCAGGTTTCCACCAAACTTTAATGTATTTGATTTCAATAGAATGTTTACCTTTTTTTAGGTCTAAATAAGCAATGCGTGGCTTGCGATACTGCTCACCTTCATTCGATAATATTTCTTTTCCATCAACACTCAATGCCATTTTTCCAGCATAATCAGCTATCAATGAGTAGCTTCCATCTTTTTCTACATCCAGATTTCCTTTAAAAACTAATAGGAAACGACTTAATCCAACACCATAATTCTTAGTTAATTCAGTGGCAACACCCGACTCGGTTGGCGTTTCTTTTTTCTTGGCAAACTGTTTGTCCCAGTCGAATGTTTCGTAAAGTTCGTAGCTCAAGTCACTTAATTTTAATGGTGTTTCTTTATTATATTTCAAATATTCAACATTTCTGATGGCAACTGTCCCTGTTTTGTTCTCAAAAACAATAGGCCCTTCGTTTTTGCCTTCTGTTGGAAAAACGTATCCTTGATGAATCAACACATCATTTAATACAGCTTTTTCGAGAGTGAGAGCATTACCGAAAGAAGCCTCCGAAAAAGTCAATTCTAAAGTTTGCCAAAGTCCAGCTGACCTACTCGCATTTTGGTTGGGAAGTTTCAGAAATCCATCTTTTGTCTGAATTGCTCCGTTGTGCAGCAATATGGCGTGTTTGCCTTGCACATAAAAAACCGCTTCACTATTATTGCCCAACATAAACTCAAACCTGAGTTTGGCATCGGCAGTGGTGAGTTTGGAGGTCATTTTGCCTGAAGCATTTGAAAACAAAAATTTGTCTCCAGCGGCAAATCCAGATTTTGACTTCTTTTTAAAAGGATTATCAACATTTTCGACCTGTTTCCAATTACCTAAGTCCCAATTATTGAGGGGCAATTTGTTCATCGAAAACTCTTGGGCAAACGATTGTAAAGACAAGCCAAAGGCAAGTAAAAGTGTAAAAAAACGAAAGTACATGGTTGAATATGTTAGAGTTTGTACAAAAATACACGATTAAGTGTATCTCATACAATTAATCAAGTAAAACTTTTTTTTAACGAACGGAAAGTGTTTTGTAAATTTGTAGAAAAAATAACATCAAACCAAAGAATTTAATGTCGAAACCAACACTTCTTATTTTAGCCGCAGGAATGGGTAGCCGCTACGGAGGCATCAAACAATTAGATAAATTCGGGCCAAATGGCGAAACAATTATTGATTATTCGTTGCACGATGCAATTAAAGCGGGTTTTGGCAAAGTGGTTTTTATTATTCGTGAAGAATTGAAAGCTGATTTTCAAGAAATATTTGGACCAAAATTAGATGGTAAAGTTGAGTACGATTTTGCGATTCAAAACATTCAAAGTTATGTTCCTGAAGAATTGGGCAAAGTGGAAAGAACAAAACCATGGGGAACTGGTCATGCCGTACTTTGTGCCTGGGAACAAACCGATACGCCTTTTGCGGTTATCAATGCCGATGATTTTTATGGCTACGAAGGCTTTAAAATTATGGCTGATTTCTTGACAAATAATACTGACCAAACTTGCCAAGCGATGGTAGGCTATCAAATCAAAAATACTTTGTCAGAAAATGGTTCGGTGTCGAGAGGAGTTTGTGAATTAGACGAAAATGATTTCTTAAAAGTAGTTATAGAACGAACAAAAATTTATCGTCAAGCCGATAATACAATTGTTTTTGAAGAAGGAGAAGAATTGACCGAATTGCCAGAAAGCACGCCTGTTTCGATGAATTTTTGGGGATTTATGCCCAATGTTTTTCCAGTTATCAACGAAATGTTTAAGGAATATTCGACCCAAAACCTTCATTCGCCTAAAGCAGAATTTTATATTCCAAACGTAATGACTTATCTAATCAAGCACGATTTGGGCAAATGCAAAGTATTTTCTAATGAATCAGAATGGTTTGGCGTAACTTACCCCGAAGACAAACCAACGGTGATGGAGGCTTTGCAAAAACTATCAAATCAAGGGCTTTATTGAAGATTCGAGATACAGGGCATGAGAAAATCTTGCATCTCGAATTCCGCATCTCAAATCTCATATCTAATTATGCCAATCACTTACCACAAAGCAACACTCCACGACCTTGACGAACTGGTAAGGTTACGCATTGCGTTTTTGAAAGAAGTTCAGAAAGCTGAAAAAAGACAATATAGCGAAGAGGAGTTGAGCACTACTCTTCGTCAATATTTGTCTAAAAGTATGTCAAACGATGAATTTGTAGCTTGGTTAGCTATTTCAAACGGTAAAATTGTAGCTACCAGTGGACTTTGTTTTTTTGAGATTACGCCAGGCTTTACCCTTATTGATGGTAAAATTGCCTACATTCTAAACATTTATACACTTCCCGAATGGCGAGGAAAAGGCATAGGAAAGCAAGTTTTCGGCCATGTTTTGCAAGAAGCCATCGGTCGTGGATACAAACGCATTTCGCTCCATGCTTCAGATGAAGGAAGACCTATTTATGAAAAATTTGGGTTTCGATTAACTGGTGACGAAATGGAACTAAGGCTTCCTTAAAAACTTAAAAAAAGTAAACAATCAAAGAATTAAAATATTGATAATAAGTAGGTTACGTTTTTTTATTAGATAAATACGATCTTATTATTTTATAATTTAAAAAGGTAGCCGCAAATTATCCTTTGTCATTTATCTCAAGTTGCCACAATCATAAACAATTTGTTTAGATTGAAATATCACTTAATTTCGCTTCGTCAACATTCAACCCAAAACCCTATGGAGTCCTTTTCACAATTTTTTAGCCAGATTGCTTGGTGGGGCTATGTTCTCATTTTTCTTTCAATTGTCGCTATTCGTGATATTTTTCAGAAATCACACACTGTACAACATAATTTTCCAATTTTAGGTCATTTACGCTATTTTATTGAGAGTGTTGGGCCAGAACTTCGACAATATATTGTAGCCAATAATCGTGAAGAATTGCCTTTCAATCGTCGACAACGCTCGTGGATTTATGCTTCGTCGAAAAAAGAAAACAATTTTCAAGGCTTTGGTACAGACCAAGACATTTACAGTGCAGGCTATAATTTCATAAAACCTGCCATGCTCCCCCATAAATTGCCAAAAAATCATCCAAACATTGCAAATCCATATATTTGCCCATCGGCAAAAGTCATTGGTCTATACCACAATCGTAAACATCCTTATTTACCAAAATCAGTCGTCAATATTTCGGGCATGAGCTATGGCTCATTGTCGGCGGCGGCCATTGATTCGATGAATAAAGGTGCTACCAAATTTGGCTGTTATCATAATACTGGTGAAGGTGGACTTTCGAATTATCATAAAAACGGCTCCGATGTAGTGTTAAATATAGGAACTGCTTACTTTGGAATCAGAGACGATGACGGTAATTTTGTATTGGAAAAATTAGTTCAACTTTGCCAAGATAATCCTTGCATTAAAATGATAGAATTGAAGCTATCGCAAGGAGCAAAACCTGGGAAAGGTGGCGTTTTGCCTGCTTCAAAATTGACCCAAGAACTGGCAGATATCCGCCATGTACCCATGGGAAAAGATGTTATTTCGCCCGCTTCGCATAGTACTTTTTCTAATATCAAAGAAATGGTAGATTTTATTGAACTAATGGCAAAGGCAACGGGCTTGCCAGTTGGAATAAAATCGGCAGTTGGAAAACTGGAAATGTGGGAAGAATTGGCAGATTTGATGAAAAAGACAGGAAAAGGACCTGATTTTATTACAATTGATGGTGGAGAAGGTGGCACAGGAGCGGCTCCACCGAGCTTTGCAGACCATGTTTCGTTGCCATTTGTGTATGCATTTTCGTCTATTTATAGAATTTTTCAGAAACGAGATTTGAATGATAATATCACTTTTGTGGGTTCAGGAAAATTAGGACTTCCAGACTCAGCAATTATGGCTTTTTCGATGGGCGTTGACGTGATAAATGTTGGTCGAGAATCAATGCTATCTATCGGTTGTATTCAAGCACAAATTTGTCATACCAATCGTTGCCCGAGTGGTGTAGCTACTCAAAACAAATGGTTGCAAGGGGGAATTGACCCAGCTTTGAAAAGTGAGCGTTTTTATAATTATGTAAAAACATTAACGAAGGAAATTTTGGAAATTTGTCATGCTTGCGGTTATGAACACCCAAGTCAGTTTATGATGGACGACGTGGACGTAGCAATGGGCGATAATAATCGTACACAGTCGCTTCGAACAACCTATCAATATCAGAAAACCCCTGTAAAATTTGAAGGCCTGAAGAAACTTTTGGAAAGCCCATATTTGGGGGGGGAAATGAGTAAAAAAGTGTAGAATTGAGAGTGTAGAGCAATGATTAAAGCCTAAAAAATTAACTCTACACTTTTTACCCTCCACAAAATCAAATCCAATCTATACCCTTTTTCAATAAACTTAAAGTACGCTCTTCGGGGCTGTTGGGTTTGGGTTTATAGTCATATACCCAATTGGCAACTGGTGGTAAACTCATCAAAATAGACTCGGTACGACCGTTGGTTTCCAGTCCAAATTTTGTGCCTCTGTCCCAAGCTAAATTGAATTCAACATAACGTCCACGACGAAGCATTTGCCATGTTTTCTCTTCTTCTCCATAAGAAATTTGGCTATTTTTTGCCATCAAATGCGTATAAATTGGAGCAAACGACTCTCCTACTGATTTTACAAAATCGAAAGTTTTTTGTTTTTCTGCCTCATCTTTTGATTTCAAATAATCAAAAAATAT
>NZ_JAYWCU010000214.1:0-12917 GCF_043780375.1 Emticicia sp.
TTGCTTTTGATGCCCAGTACTTCGAGAGCAACATCATGGGTCATTACTTCGCCATTGGTTATCGTGATTCGTACACTATCTCCTTTATTGGCTTTTAGCGTTGGATTTCGACTGCCATCTTTCGCAAAAAAACCTAACATAGTTGCTTGAAGAGCATAATCACGGTCAATTTTTTTTGGTTTTGAAATAGCTTGTCCGAAAGATTTGGGAAAGGTAATAAGTCCTAAAAGTAGCAGTAAAACAAAGCGGAACGTTTTCATTTTATGGGTAAAAAGAGGTTGAAATAAATCTGTTTAGCGTAATTCTTCGATGTAAATATCTTTGAAAGCGACTTGTGCTTTTCCTCCGCCATGAATCTGAAAACCAATAAGTCCCGATTGAGGAATAGAAGTATCTGGCTCAGTATAATCGACAGCTTGTTTGCCATTGATAAATAATTGAATATGACGACCTTGGGCATGAACTTCGTAATCATTCCAGTCATTTACCTTTATCCATTGCAAGATTTTTACCGAATCAGGTTTGATAAGCGTCTTATTCCTGCGAGATTCATCATATAAACTTGCCCAATAATCTTTGCCCCAATCGGCTTGATAACCAGTCATTTCATAAGATGGATTTGTGAGTCTTTTACTACGAAATTGAATGCCAGAATTTACAAACCCTTGATTACCAGTCAGTTTTATTTTTAGTTTCAAAATGAAATTTGCATAACTGCGAGTCGTGCATAAAAAATCGTTGTGAGGGACTGTTTTTTCGGTAGAGCCACCTACAATAGTGCCGTTTTCTATTCGCCAAGTACTAATGGTATCACCTTCCCAACCTATAAAGGTTTTTCCGTCAAAAAGCGGCGTTTCTTTTTTGGAGAATGAACTAATAAAAACCAGTAGAAAAAGACTCGTTACTATCAAAAAATACTTGATGTTTTCCATAAAGCCAAATTTTTAGTGTATGTTTTAATGAGGACAAAAACTTCATTCCAGACATCCAATGTTTTTGAAAATCTGTTTTTTTATGAGTAGTTATGCTTGTTTGATATTTGAAAAACAAATATAATAATTTGTAGAAGAATTTGTAAAAAATGAAGGATTTTCTATAAATATAGAAAAACGAATTAATCAGAGATTTATGATGAGAAAAGGGTAATGTTTTAGGTTAAAGTTCCATAAACCCGCACAAACTTCAAGAACATCATTATATAAATTGAAGTCATGATTTCGAAGTCTATCAGCATGAAATCTATATTTTTTCATTCCACCAATGCTATATTCAACTCAAATTCATTTTTTGACTTTTCTTTATTTTCAACTTGGAAACGGGCAAATGTGTACAATTATCTACTTTTGTCTTATTTCTTTCAAGGTTTGCTGGAAATCTTTGGTATCACCACCTTCTTTTTTACCTAATTTAATTGCTTTTTTCTCGGCTTTTATCGCCTCTTTTTTTCGACCTAATTTGCTTAAAAGATTGGCGTAAGTATCTAAATTTATAGGTGATTCAACTAAGTCAATTGCACGTTCCGACCAACCCAAAGCCTCTTCCAAATCTTTTGGGTTTATAATCATCTGCACATAACCCCAAGCATATTCATTTAGTTGAAAAGACGTTATTTTTTGAGCATTATCGGCAAGATTATCCAAAATCATTTTGAATTGGGGTGTGGTTTCATCCAAGTTTTTAGTTTTTGCTCCAGCTTTAAAATTTTCAATTTTTTGTTGGGTTTCGGAAACTAATTCCTCAGTTGTTTTTGCCATTAATTTGGTACTTTCTCTGCTTGCAATTTTCTTGAAATTCTCACCATCACGAGTAATTTTGGCATATTCCAAGCGAAATTGCTTCTCTTCAGCTTCAAAACCTGCCATGCTATAGGATGTAATTCTGACCGCCTCAATGAGTTTTTCGAGCAATGCTTTATCACGAGTATCAAGCACTTTTTTGAACGTATTTCGTTTGGCTTTCGAAATGCCATTTAACACATATTTTTGTTGCTGAACCGTCATGTTCATATAACGATTTAGAGCATCTGCCAAAATTACAAAAGCTTTTGTTTCGATTGTTCCGATATTTTCGGCAATAATTGAAAGTACTTTTTCGGTCTTGTAAGAAGATGCTGGAATTACTTTTAAATACTCGTCTAATAAAGCCGAATTTTCAGCCCCATTAAGGCTTTTTCGTTTCATATATTCATACAAAAATTCGGCATCTCTCTTCCCAGTCTTGAAATCTTTATTCAACTCTTCAGAAGATTTATAGCTTTTTGCTGCCGAAAGTGTCTTATCGGCTTCAAACATAAACTTTTCGGCAGACATTGCACCTAAGCTTCGATAAACCAACTCACCAGCTTCGTTTACAAACAAATAGGTTGGATAAGCCGTAATGGCATACGTTTTTGCTAATTCAATGCCTTCGCCTTTTTCAGCATCAATTTTATAGTTAATAAAGGCTTCGTTGAATTTTTCACCAACTTTTTCATCAACAAAAACGTTTTCCGACATAGCTTTGCAAGGTCCGCACCAAGTTGTATAAATATCTATAAAGATAAGCTTGTTTTGCTTTTTTGCTTCTCCTAGCACCTGCGACCATGAGCCTTCAGTAAATTTTATGCCTTTTCCATCCTCGGCAAATGACGAAAATGCAAAAAAAGTGAGTATATAGAATATTTTTGTCATTAGTTAAGAATTTGGTTTTATATAATTTACAGCAAAAATCATACGAATATCTACATTCCGAAAAACTTCTGCTATTTTTAGGAATATTTTCTTTTGAAATTTGTTTATATATAGTCGATGGTCAATTAAATTTAATAATTCGCTGACAATCAACAAATTACAAAAACACAGAACGCTCTATTAATCAAACTATCGATTGTTATCTGTGGACTCATAAACAATGACAACAACAACGCTCGAAAAAAACAAATCTCGCCAACATCTTTGGAAATCTGCTAAACAACTGGCTTTACCTACGGCAATGTGGCGTTTGCCTCGTCAAACCGAAAAGCATTTTTTAACTTCTTTTTCAGATATTCCCGAACAAACAAAAATAGATTTTGAAGAACTCGGTGCCGGATTTGCCTTTTCACCATTTGTAAATTCTGATGGAAAAGATGCTTTTTTCTTAAAAGCCGATTTACATTATATTTTTACTCAATCAGAGTTAAATAAGAATGAAGATTTACAAGAAATTATTGTTCCGTCGGCCATAAATCCACAATTAATTGATTTGCTCTCAGATTTAGATTCGGACAAGAAACAGGAAATAGGAATAATTGACCAAAAGCAGTATCAAAAGGAAGATTACATCAACTTGGTGGAAAAAGGAATTGCTCAAATTGAAGCAGGAGGTATGCAGAAAGTGGTGCTTTCTCGAACAAAAAAAACAACGTTATCGCCTGATTTTGAGGTGGTAACAATTTTTGACAAACTTTGTAAAGCTTACCCAACAGCTTTTGTTTCTGCCGTTTCACTACCACATTTAGGCGTGATATGGATGGGAGCATCTCCTGAAACTTTGGTCAGTCAAAATGCACAAGGCATTTTCCGCACAATGGCATTGGCTGGTACGCAGTCAGCTTATGATGCTGAAGGAAACCTCATTACGCCATCGGAGGCAATGTGGCGACAAAAAGAAATTGAAGAACAATCATTTGTAACTCGATATATCATCAATTGTCTAAAAAAAATCAGGGTTCGAGAGTTTGAAGAAGAAGGTCCAAAAACAGTCATTGCGGGTAATCTGATGCACCTCCGAACCGATATTATTATTGATACTGTCGAAATAAATTTCCCGCAGTTGGCAACAGTGATGCTCGATTTATTGCATCCAACTTCGGCGGTTTGCGGTATGCCCAAAGTTGCTGCAACACAATTTATTTTAGAAAATGAAGGCTACGACCGTGAATTTTATAGCGGTTTTTTTGGGCCAATAAATATGCAATCAAACGGTAATGGGCGAGAATCTCACATTTTTGTTAATCTCCGCACGATGAAAATTCAAAATAATACCGCAACACTCTACGCTGGTTGTGGAATCACAGCAGATTCAAATCCAGAAAAAGAATGGTATGAAACTGAAATGAAAACACAAACACTCGAAAGAGTACTGAATCTTTAGTGTAAAAGTGTAGAGTTCAGAATGATATAACTAACTCTACACTCATCATTATGAATACGACGTTTATCTAAAATATTTTGGATAACGGGTAAAACGAAGCCCAACTGTGAAATCTACACGGCTCAGATTAATGGGCGTTGATAAATTTACAGCACCGTTACCAACACCTAAATCTATTGCACGCATTTTTCCATAGTTATAACCTGCCTCTAAGCTCAAAATAATATCACGACCTGTTATGTCATTTCCAAGAAGAAAATCAACCCCAAGCGTAGCTGCCGCTCCAAAATCTAAACCTTTAAATTTATAATTACTGTTATTATAAGTACCTTTATCACTATATAAATATGCTCCTGGAGATAATCCAAGGATAACCATTGTTTTAAAATCAATATTCCTTCGGAAATACATAACAGGCCCTACAAACTTTGTTGAACGCTTATTAGAAAGACTTCCTTTTGTAACATTCTCATTTGTTATAATATTTTTATAGTCAATGTTTTCAGCCTTGTTTTGACTCTGAAAATTGTTAAACATCAAACCCAAACCAAAATTGTCACCGAAAAAATATGAAGCGTCAGCACCCCAAGTCCAGCCACGAAGGAGCTTTTCTTGATAAAGACTAAATTCATCTTTAGTTTCTATTTTTGCCAACATATTCCCAAACCCTCCTCTCACACCTACCCTCCACTTTAGATAATTACTAAATTCATTATTATCTTTCTTAATATCCATTGGTGTCACCGTTTTTTCTTCTTTTACTTTAGGTGCTTTTTCTTCATTAACAGGCTTTTGGCTCTCTTTCTCTGGGGTTATCTTAGGAGTTTCCGTAGTTTTACTTACTACTTTTCCTTCTTTTTTATTTGTTTTGGTCGTTTTGTTTTCGCTTTCTTTATTGTTTTGAGCAATAATATTTTCACTTGATTGTTCTTTATCGGCAACTTTCTCATCAGTTTTCTTCGTTTCTTTCTTTGCATCGTTCGAGCGACGTACTGTTTTGTCACTTTGCTTGCTCGGCTGTTCACTTTTTCGTGTATCTACTCTTGTCGGAGCATTGGTATTTTCTTCTCTTGCACCTCCAAGACCTTCGGGCAGTTTATTTCCTTTGGTTACTATATCGCTTAAATAAAAATTATATTTAAACTCTGAAACTAAATTTTTGAAAATTTCATTTCTCAAAACCTTTCCCGCAGGAGATAGATAAGCATAGATAAATCGGTTGGGTGTTTCATCCAAAATTCGACAGCGTATCTTCTCGCCAGCTTGCGTTGTAATCTGGTCACGTTGAGCAAAAGATTGTGTAATCGAAAAACCAAAAACTAAGAAAAGTACAATTATTTCTTTCTTGAATTTTGAATTTAAACGAGAAAATAGTTGAGCGAAATTACCCTTGCTTAATAGAGTTCGATTTACTCCAATAAAGCATTTTTGAGGAGTTGTAGAAGTTTTCAAATGAAAATTACGAGTAAAGTTTAATTTTTTTTCCATGATTATTTTATTTCACAATTTAAAATGGGCAAAAATTATACCAAAAAAAACAATGATTTATTATACTCATCTAAATGATTGAATATCAGTTATTTACAATTTTAAAATTGTACAAAAGTTATGGTGCGGTTTTTGTGTTTTATTTTGCATAAAACCTTTAAAACGAAATATCATTTGGATTATTAACAAACCATTAACTAAAATTTTTGCACCAAACACTTGACACGAATCATATTAATTGCATACCTTTCGACATCAAACATACTATTCTTCAAAAATTTAATCCAAAAGATACAATATGGCATAAAGCTCTACGTTAACTAAATTGAAATACAGAAATGGGAAAAATCCAAGTTAACGACAGTGAGCTTGTTTCATTGTATATCCGCGGCAACGAAAAGGCTTTTGGTACACTTGTACAACGTTACAAATCAAAAGTTTATACCACCATTTACCTTGTTGTTAAAGACCAATATGTAGCAGAAGATTTGCTGCAAGATACTTTCATCAAAGCTGTTGAAGTTTTGCGTGAAGGTAAATACAATGAGGAAGGTAAGTTTTTGCCTTGGGTGTTGCGAATAGCTCATAACCTTGCGATAGACTATTTCCGTAGAGAGAAACGCTACCCGACCGTAGTGTTTGAAGACGGAAGCAGCGTGTTTAATTCATTGGAATTTGCCGAAGATTCGATAGAATCAATGCAAATAAAGCGTGAATCTCACGAGCACTTGCGTGATTTAATCAAAAGATTACCCGACCAGCAGCGTGAGGTCTTGGTGATGCGTCATTACGATGATATGTCGTTCCAAGAAATTGCCGATGCCACTGGTGTAAGTATCAACACGGCGTTAGGGAGAATGCGTTACGCTCTTATCAATCTTAGAAAAATGATGGGAAAATCAGCGTATGCTTATGACACAAACCTTTACCAGCACGCAGGATGATGTAATTCGCTATCTTTATAACGAAACATCAAGCCAAGAAAACACTTTGATAGAAGATGCCCTTCTTTACGACAAAGAATTGCTCAATTTCTATCTTGATTGTGCCGACCTGAAATCAGGCTTGGACAAAATTCAACTCTCCCCGCCAGAACGGGTGATTGAGCGAATCTTCAACTACTCAAAAAATTACCAACCTAAGATTTAATCTTGGGTTTTTTTTTGATTGATTTTTAAATGCAAAATTGGCATCTTTGCAAATCCGTCGCAGTCAGACGTTGCATTGCAACGTCTCTACGAATTCATTATTCATTATTCCCTCAAATGTCTTTTTTAGAAAACATTTACCATCGTTTTGAATCAAAAAGTACAGCATTTTTGGCAAATAAATACTGGCAATGGCGAGTTGTAGCAGTGGCGGTTGTAGCAATGCTTTTGTCTTTTTTCAACAATCTATCGCCTCTCAAAGATTTTAAATCTTATTATGAAGAAGTTATCGTAAAAAAAGGCGAATACTTTTTATATAATGTTTCAAAAGACCGTTCGCAAAACCTGACCGAACATCGGGTTTATGAAGAACCTGCTTCTAATAATCGAGTTTTTCGTTTAACGCTGCCAGTTATTATCAGAGTGTTTCATATTCGACATGTGAGTATTTTTATTTACGGTTTACAATTACTGTTAGGAATTTTACTCTATTTTTTACTAACCCGATTTTTGTTTCAGATTTTACATGACAAATTAGCTACGATGCTGGCAGTTATTGCTTTGGCTTGTATCTATTTCGGTTCATCTTTTTTTATTGAAAATGGCGGTTATGGCGACTTTTATACTTTCTTTTTTCTGTTTTTGAGCATTTATTTCCGAAATCCTTTGTTGGTTTTTTTGGCATTGTTTACCGCCACTTGGTGCGACGAACGTGCGGTAGTTGCAGGATCTTTGGTGTTTGCTTATTGGTGGATTGCGGAGAAAATAAAAGAAGATAAACCAATTAGCTTTGTTCCGAACCGACAAATGTTAGCTATTATTGCAGCAGAAATCGCCTATATTTCGTTAAGGTATTATCTGATGACCTATCAAGGAATGGAAGGCACATATAAAAAAGGTGAATTTACAGAGCAGCTTTTCGCAAGTTTACCTTCTTTTGGATTTAAATTCACCTGGATTTTAGAAGGTTTTTGGTTGGTCATGCTCTTGGCTTTTTTGATTTTATATCTCAAAAAAGATTATTTCAAACTTTTAATAGTTTTTGGGGGAACGATTGCCATGATAATTTCGGGATTTACAACCTACGATTCAACTCGAAGTGGCTCTTTTGTTTTTCCGATGATTTTTCTTGGATTAATTACAGTAAAAACAAAGCTAACGGAAAACGAAATGAGGATTTTCTTACTCTTAGTAGCTTTACTCTGTTTTTTGCATCCGTTGGCCAATAAAACACATGGCGTTGGGTATTTTTTAATGTAAAAGAAATGTTCAAAACGCTTCTATTCTTTCTTAGTCTTTCGACTTTCGCTCAAATTTCGACAAATACTTGGCGAATTCATGCTGATTATAGCAATGCCAAAGGCGTGGAAATTATAGAAAACACGAAAGTCTATTGTTTCTCAGAAAATGGCTTCTTTTATTTCGATAAAACTGATAATCAAGCAGTTACGCTATCGAAACTCAATGGTTTCAGTGAAACTAATATTGCACAAATCAGATATAGCACCGAACTGAAAACGCTTTTGGTGGCTTACGAAACTGGAAATTTAGATATTGTTAGCCTTGCTGCCGAAGGTACTCCTGACCAAATTCAGAACATTGATTTTATAAAAAAAACAGATGCTATTCAAGGTAGTAAATTCATTAATCAAATAGAATTTCGGGGTGATTTTGCTTATTTGGCGGCTGATTTTGGTTTGGTGGTTTTGGATGTAAAAAAAGGCGAAATCAAAGAAACGTACCAAAATATTGGTAATGAAGGTAAACAAGTCCGCATCAAGCAACTAACATTTGCCCGTGATAGTATTTTTGTCAACACTTCAGGAGGAATTTTGGGGGCAAAATTTGACGCAAAAATTAATTTGCAATTTTTCGGAAATTGGCGACAAATAACTGCGGGTGACGCTTCGCATAATCAATTCTTTAAACCGATAATTTTTCCAAAAGATGCTTTAGTTATTTTCCCAAATGAAATGGAAACCGATGCACAAGGCAAAGTTTGGATTGCTGATGGTGAAAATGGTTTGGTTAGTAATTTTTCGGGAAGTTTTAAAACTTATAACCCGAATGGTGTGAAAGGATATATTTTTGAAGTTTTTTATCAAAATCAGAAAATTTATGCCGCTGGTTTTGCAGGAAATGTTTTTGAAGAAAATCAATGGAGAGTGTTGACTATCAGCCAATTACCAACAAACTCCAAAGATGTTATTGACCGTTTTGGCTATCGTTGGAAAATCATTGGTGGCGGTTTGCGAGTAATTAATGAAACTACACAACAAAGTCGTTTTTTCTATGCGGGGAAAGGCTCGGGCAATTTACCAAGTTCGGTTGTCAATTCGATTGTAGAAGACAAAGACAACTTGATTTGGGTCGGAACTGACAATGGTGTTGCCGTTATTACGACCTCAAAAGACATTTTCACTACCACTACGGAGGCTTATACGCCTTTTTATCAAACTCGCCGTTTGCTTTTGCAAGAAGTTGTTACAAAAATCGTAGTTGATGGTGGCAACAGGAAATGGATTGCTACGCAAAACGGATTGAATCTTTTTTCAGCTTCGGCAGATGAGCAAATCTTGAATTTTACTGAAGAAAACAGTCCACTTCCCTCAAAAAATATTATTGATTTAGCACTTGACCCAATTTCAGGAGAAATCTTCGTTTTGACCGAAAATGGGCTTCTCTCTTACCGCAGCAATGCCACCGAACCCAACGAAGATTTGAATGCTGTAAAAATATTTCCCAATCCTGTACGACCTGATTATCAAGGAGTTATGACTATTGCTGGACTTAGAGAAAATACGACTATCAAAATCACAGATGCAGCAGGAAGGCTTATTTACGAAACAAAATCGAATGGTGGCACTGCCTCCTGGGATTTACAAAACCCACAAGGAAACCGAGCCGCATCGGGCATTTATATGGTTTTCTGCATAGCTGATGATGGCTCTGAAAGTTTTGTTGGGAAAGTGGCAGTGGTAAGGTAACCTTAAAAGAGTTTTTAACCCGCCTTAGAGTATTATTTCACAACAATTTTCGCCGTCACATAAAAATTCTCATCAACTTTCAAGTCTGACTTTCCTTTAATGGTTTTCCAGGAGGTAGTGGGATAAACAAACTCCATTTTCCCACCATCGACCGCAACTTTTACTGGCATATCGAAACTTTCGATGCAATTACTCCAACGGTATTTTATTTTGTTTTTTTCTACTGAATATTCTAAAACAGGGATTTTGGTATTTCGTAAATATTGGTCGAAAACTTTGCTCAAATCTCGTCCGACATTTTTCGACAAATAATCTTCTATTTGCTTAGTTTCAACCGTTTGGTGATAAAAAGTTTTGTTTAAACCTCGTAAAATTTGTCGCCATTTTTCGTCATCATTGGTAATCTGGCGAATCGTATGCAACATATTTCCGCCTTTCGAGTACATATCGCCCGAGCCGCTATTATTGACATTATAAGCACCAATAATCGGTTTGTCATTGCGAATACCTTTGCGAGTACCTATCACGTAAGCAGTCCCAGCTTCTTTACCAAAATAATATTCAGTATAAAGGTTTTCAGAATAGTTGGTAAAACCTTCATGAATCCACATATCGGCCATGTCTTTGTAGGTAATATTATTGGCAAACCACTCATGTCCCGACTCGTGAATGATGATAAAATCCCATTTTAAGCCCCAGCCCGTACCTGATAAATCTCGTCCGAGATAGCCATTTTTATAGGCATTTCCATAAGTTACTGAACTTTGATGTTCCATGCCCAAATACGGAACTTCGACTAATTTAAACCCATCTTCATAGAACGGATATGGTCCAAACCAATGTTCAAAAGCTTTCATCATCAAGCTGGCTTGCTTGAATTGCTCTTTTGCTTTGTCGAGGTTTTCGGGCAAAACATAATAATCCATGCTTAATTTACCTTTTTCTCCAGCATAAACTTCATCAAAATGTACATAATTACCTGCGTTTACATTGATTCCGTAATTATTGATAGGATTTTTGACAAACCAATCAAAAGTTTTTGTACCATCTTGGTTTTCTGTTACTTTTCTCAATCGGCCATTTGAAACATCAGTCAAGTTTTTCGGAACGGTTACGCTCACCAACATACTATCGCACTCATCGTACATGTGGTCTTTGCATGGCCACCACGCACTTGAGCCCAGCCCTTGACACGAAGTAGCTATAAAATCATTGCCAGATTTATCTTTCACCCACTGAAAACCACCATCCCACGGCGGACGCTTCGCAACGATTGGTTTTCCTGCATAAGTAACGACGATTGATTCATTTTTTCCTTTGATTTGTTGTTTTTTTAGCGAAATCATATACGCATTTGCTCCATCTTGTTTGAATGAAAGCTCTTGTCCATCTTGCGTAACTTTTTCTATTTTCAATGGTGGTTGCAGGTCAATTTGGATAGTTTGGTAGGATTTCAGCACTTCATAGAAAACAGCAGTACTACCCGAAATAGTTTTTTCGGCCGGATTTACCTTTACTCGAAGTTCATAATATTTCAAATCCCACCAAATACGTTCGGGCGTAATGCTTCCACGCAAAGTATCTTCATGCGTAAAGGTGGTATTTTTTGTTTGTCCGCAAGCAGTGAAAATTTGTAAGGTGCTGAGAAGGCAAAAGATGGTTTTTAGCAATTTCATGTTTTAGTCGATGATTGAAGTGGAAAATCATCCCTTCAGGATTTGGTTGTTTATTATAAGCTCAAAGTTAATGGAATTTCTTAATTTTGTGGAAACTGGAACTACAAAATAGAAAAAAACTGTTGTTTTTACAAGAACCCTAATGAGAGAGCATTTTATCGCATGAAACAAACCAAAGACCCTTACGCAGCCCTTCGTTTTCCCGAATTTAGGTATTTTATTACGGCACAATTTCTTTTTACAGCTGCCATTTTAATACAAGAGGTTGTCATTAGTTTCTATTTGTACGAAATTACTCATGACCCACTTTCTTTAGGACTAATCGGACTTTTCGAGGCGATTCCCTATATTTCTTTAGCACTTTTTGGAGGATATTTTGCTGATAAGCGAGACAAAAAAATTATCATTCAGATTTGTTATGGCATCATAGTTTTATGTTCCTTTATGTTGCTTTGGATAACCTATCCTTCTGCCAATCAGGCAATTGATTTGCCAAAACTAAAATTTATTATCTATTTAACAGTTTTTGTTTTGGGCGTGGCAAGAGGTTTTTATGGCCCTGCTTGGTCATCGCTCAAGCCTTTTCTTGTTCCTTCCGAACATTATCCAAATTCGGCTTCTTGGAGCAGTCAATTTTGGCAGTCAGGCATGATTTTAGGGCCTGCTTCAGCGGGGTTTCTATATAGTTGGTTGGGGCTTTCAAATACACTTATTTTGGTTTTATTTTTATTTGGTATTGCCTTTGTTTTAGTTTCTTTCATTTCTCGAAAACCTGTTCAAAAATCAGAAACGCACCAAAATGTTTTTCAAAGTCTGAAAGAAGGGATTGATTTTGTGAGAAAAAATCGCATTCTTTTCTATGCAATTTTACTCGATATGTTTTCGGTACTTTTTGGCGGAGTAATTGCTATTTTACCTGTTTTTGCCAAAGATATTCTGCATGTAGGAGCCGAAGGATTAGGTGTTTTGAGAGCAGCACCTGGAGTCGGGGCGGTACTAACTATGCTCGGAACAGCCTATTTTCCACCCACTCGAAAAGCATGGCGTAATATGCTCATTGCTGTAACTGGCTTTGGTGTTGCCACCTTAGTTTTTGCTGTTTCAACTAATTTGTGGCTTTCGGTTGCCGCTTTATTTCTCACAGGAGCATTTGATAGCATAAGTGTAATTATTAGGCAAACAATTTTGCAAATTTTACCACCTGACGAAATGCGTGGACGGGTGAGTGGCGTAAATGGAATTTTTGTGAGTTGCTCTAATGAACTGGGGGCTTTCGAGTCGGGTGTTGCAGCAAAGTTTTTTGGAGCAGTTCCGTCGGTACTTTTTGGCGGCGTTATGACTTTAGTAATTGCGGGAATAATCTTTCTAAGGTCGAAAGAATTATTTGATATAAAATTAGAGAAGTAAAATTTTAAAACCGTACACAAAATTGTATAGCTGATAAAAGGTGATTAATTTTAAAATGTCCTGACTTTATCCATCTCAAACCAATCTGAAAAAGGCTG
>NZ_JAYWCU010000215.1:0-10205 GCF_043780375.1 Emticicia sp.
GAAGCAGTTAAATCTTTAATGATTTGTGCATACACTTCTTCAACAGGAGCTAATGGTAATGCAGCTTCTTGACGATTCGTAACTGGTGTAAGGTGTAAAGGCACTTTGCCAAAATATTGAACTAATTCAAAATAGGCATAAGCTCTCAAAAACTGAGCTTGACTTTTCAAATTATTCTTCGATGCGGCAGGAAAATCAACTGCATCAATTGACGATAAAATTTGATTGGCACGTGCAATGATTTGAAAGTCTAAACGATATTGGTTCAATACGTGTGTATTTGAGGTAACACCGTTGGCAGTTGGCACTGCGAAGTCAGCAATGTCTTCTTGTTGCTCGGTTGCTCCAAAAAGGATATTTCTATAGTAATACGCATTGTCGGAGTGCATTTCGCCTAAAAGCCAAGCTCTGTCATTTACGATTGCTCTTAGTGGTACATAAGCAGCATTTACTGCTTGTAAAAAGTCAGCTTCTTTGGTAAAAAATGTTGCCGAACTCAGGTTGGTTTCTGGTACTATGTTCAAAAACTCTTCTTTGCAACCTATTTGGGAAAAGCCCAATAGAAGCGTTAGGATGATTGTCTTTTTCATTCTATATTAATGATTAAAGTTTTGATTAGAAGTTTAAATTAATCCCGATTGTGTAAGTACGTGGAACTGGATAGTTCGATAAATCAACACCTTGGCTCAAGTTTCCACCATCGCCATTTCCAGCACCATTAGCACTTGTTTCAGGGTTTGGTCCACCCCAATATTTAGTAAAAACATACGCTTGTTGAACTGAAGCATAAAGGCGAGCAGATTTGAAAAGTTTACTAATAGCTCCCATTGTATAACCAAGTGTGATGTTTTTGATTGTAAAAAACGATGCATCAGCAATAAAACGGCTGTTCATCCAGTCACGCTCTATACCAGTTACGTTACCACCACCAACTGTTGTGCCGTACATTCCTTTGCCAGGATTTGCTTCTGAACGAAATCTGTCTTTTACTCCTGCAACCATATTAAATACGCCATCTAAGTTGGCAGTGCTATAAATGTGGCGTACTAAAAGCTGATTACCATAAGAGCCAGAGCCAATTATACTCATATCAAAATTACGATATTGGAAATTATTCGTGATTCCATAAGTAAATTTTGGGAAAGGATTACCCATGATTACACGGTCATCAAAATTACCACCATTTGTAATTATGCCGTCGCCATTTTGGTCTGTCAATTTTATGCTTCCAATTGTCGAACGTCCTGGCACTTGCGGAGAACTTTTTAGGTCTTCAGCGTTTTTATAAACTCCTTGTGAGATATGACCATAGAATTGACCGAATGGTTTACCAACCTGCGTTATATGAAAAGTGCCATACACACGGTCAATGCCATCAGCCAAAGCAACTACCACATTTCTATTGAATGAAATATTTGCGTTGGTACTCCATTTTAGTTTTCCAACAAGGTTTTTAGTGTTCAAAGCAAACTCATGTCCCCAGAATTTGATTTCGCCAATATTATCGTTGAAGTTTCCGAAGCCAGACTCTTGAGCAACTTGCACTGCGTAAAGCAAATTGGTTGTGCGTTTGGTATAATAATCATACACAAACTGAATTCGATCATTAAACAAACCCAAATCAAGACCAATGTCAAGTTGTTTGGTAGTTTCCCAACCTAAATTACTATTAGCTAATGAAGTTACTACTGCACCTGCTCCAACATTATTTCCAAAAACAGCATTGACAGTATTATTAATAAGGGCATACGAAGTGTAGTTACCAATATTATTATTACCAATTATACCATAACTGGCCCTAATTTTCGCAAATGATACTTTAGAGAATTTTTGCATGAATCCTTCGTCTGATAATACCCATCCTGCCGAAACAGAAGGGAATGTTCCCCAACGATTGTCAGAACCAAAACGAGAAGAACCATCACGACGAACAGCAGCCGTAAACAAATATTTACCTTTGTAGTTATAAGTCAATCTTGAAAGTATAGACCTTAAACTCCATTCTTGCACGCCAGTGCCTGTACCTGCACGGTTGACGTTGATTGCACCTTGAACCGTTGGAAGGCGGTCATCAGAATAAGTGTCTGCCTGAATACGAGTATTATCACGACGGAAACTTTGATTACTAAAACCTGCCAAAACTTCAAAATTATGGTCTTTTATACTTTTTGTATAAGTAGCAGTATTTTCGTTCAACAAAGTTAAGTCTTCAAAATTTTCTCTAATCGAAACTGCAGTAGTCGGAATCGTTACGTTGATTGCACTCGTGGCAGTTGAAGGATTAAAGAAGAAGAACTTAGAACGGAACATCTCAATATTAACCGTAGATTTCAAGACTAAGCCTTTGATAGGAGAATATTGTGCATAAGCATTAGCTAATAAATTGGTTGTTGAAGTTTCATTCACCAACTCATTGGCCGATCTCACCCAGTTTGGATAGGCAAAGATATTGCCAGTACTTGCTGGAAATCTATTAAACGATGTTAATGTCTTACCATCGGCTTCATAAATAGGCATGATTGGCCAAGTATGCAAAGCATTAAACAAAATACCCGTTCCTCTATCACCGTCAGTTCTTGGCGTATTGTCAAAAACATATTGTGGTGCAATATTGAAACCTATTTTTACTTTATCCGAAACATCGTATTCACTGTTCATCCTTAATGAATATCTTTTATATTCATTATTAATTACTACGCCTTGTTGGTTGAATACTCCAGCTACTACAGCCGTTCTCATTTTATCTTTATTTGATGTAATGCTCAAATTATAACTTTGTAATGGAGCACCTTTTCTCAATAAAGCACCGTACCAATCGTTGTTTTTACCTGCGTATTGCGATGGATTTTGAAACTCAACTGGTACTGGTTGCTTGGAATCTTCGTAAGATTCTTTTTTAAATTGAGCAAATTCTTCAGCTGTTAGCATTGCAATCCTTCCTTTTTTCGGAACTTCCTGTGTACCAACAAAAGCATTGAAACTAACGTTTGTGCCACTTTTACCTGCTTTTGTTGTAATCAAAACTACACCATTGGCCGCTCTCGAACCATACAATGAAGTAGAGGCGGCATCTTTCAAGACCGAAATTGTTTCAATTTCATCTGGGTTCATTGCTCCGATACTTCCTGTTATCGGAAAACCATCAATAACATAAAGAGGGTCACTACCTGCCGAAACCGATAATTGTCCACGAATACGAACCGACATTCCAGTACCAGGCTTTCCAGTTGCTTGATTGATTTGTACACCAGCCAATTGTCCTTGTAGTTTCTGAGTAACTTGCGACGCAGGAATATCTTTCAATTCCTTGTAACCAATCGTCTGCACAGCTCCTGTTACTTCTTTTTTCGATTGGCTACCGTAGCCAACTACAACGATTTCATTCAATAGTTTTTCGTCGATGATTAAAGAAACATTGATTTCCTTTTGTCCTGTGTAAGTAACATCTTTGGCAACATACCCAACAAAACTAAATACTAAAGTTGAATTGCTTGGCACATCCAATTTGTAGCTGCCTTCGGCATCGGTTTGTGTTCCTCGATTCACTCCTTTTATGGATACGCTAACGCCAACTAAAGCTTCGCCGTTTTGGCTTGTCACTTTACCCTTGACTTGGGCAAATGCAAATGACGTACAGAATAAAACCAGCGATATCAAGCAGATGCTCGCTTTGAGTTTAGATCTGTACAAAATAAATCTTTGTTCCATTTGAATAAGTGTTTATAGGTTGAAATTTTTTTAAGATATAGGTTTAAGGATGTTTTTCCTTGATATTGTACAAATATTAAATTTTTTTAATAACTAACTATCCTGTACTGTACTGTTCTGAGACTTTTATTATTAAACTTATTTGAAAATAGAATTGTGTGAAATTATGAGCCAATCACTGTTCATTCCTAAAATAATTTTAAACACAAAACTATATAAGCGAGTCACTTTAGTTTGCAGAATGTCTAACTTTGCCTATAGATAAGGGTCAGGTATGAGGTTCTATACAAAAATGTAAAAGAATTCAATATTCGTTGTTTTTTTCTAAATAATAGCCGTATCAAAAAGTGTTTTTTTACATCGTTATTTTATTTTAAAATAATAGTAATCTATTGATAATCAACGATTTGTTCCGAATATTTCAATATTTGCTCCGAAGTGTGTTTTTGCCTCAGTGCTTTTGTACCTGTGAAACCTCAAAAGAACCTTGCACCCAATATCTTTTTCTACTAACTTTGTATTTTAGAAAGCTACCATGACCGAACAAATCCTTATTCTTGATTTTGGCTCGCAGTTTACACAACTGATTGCTCGCCGTGTCAGAGAACTCAATGTGTATTGCGAAATACATCCTTTCAATAAAATCCCTAAAATTACGGCCGAAATAAAAGGAATTATCCTTTCGGGTAGTCCCTGCTCTGTCCGTGAAGCCAATGCTCCTTTTGTCAATTGGCAAGAATTTGCTAATTCATTGCCTGTTCTCGGTATATGCTACGGAGCTCAAATGATGGCACAAACAGGTGGGGGAGAGGTATCGCCTTCATCAATCAGAGAGTACGGACGTACAATTTTGAACAAAGTAGATAATCGCTTTGCCTTGTTTAAAGATGTAAGTGATAACACGCAAGTTTGGATGTCGCACAGCGATACTATTTCCAGTCCGCCAACCAATGCCGATATTATTGCCTCGACTGATACAGTAAAAGTGGCCGCTTTCAAAATCAAAAATGCTCCCGTTTATGGAATACAGTTCCACCCTGAAGTGACACATACGGTGGCGGGGAAAACAATTTTGAAAAATTTTGTGGTTGATATTTGTGAATGTTCGCAAAATTGGACTCCCGATTCTTTCGCCGATGCAAGCATCAAAGAACTAAAAGAAAAGCTCGGCGATGACAAAGTAATTATGGGACTTTCGGGCGGAGTCGATTCATCGGTTGCTGCAACGCTCATTCATCACGCCATTGGAAAAAATCTTTTTTGTATTTTTGTTGATAATGGACTTTTACGTAAAAATGAGTTTGATGAAGTGCTGGAATCTTATAAAGGTTTGGGGTTAAATGTAAAAGGTGTTGATGCTAAAGAACAGTTTTATTTGGCATTGAAAGGTTTAACCGACCCCGAAGAAAAACGCAAGGCAATTGGTAAAACATTTATTGAAGTTTTTGATATTGAATCGCATAAAATTGAAGGAGCAAAATGGCTCGGACAAGGCACAATTTACCCTGATGTTATAGAATCTGTTTCGGTGAAAGGACCATCGGCAACAATCAAATCGCACCATAATGTAGGCGGATTGCCCGATTTTATGAAGTTACAGGTTGTTGAGCCGCTCAGATTATTATTCAAAGATGGTGTACGTGAAGTTGGTAAAGCTTTAGATATTCCACAAAATATTTTGGGTCGTCATCCATTCCCAGGACCAGGTTTAGGCATCAGAATTTTGGGTGATGTAACCCCAGAAAAAGTACAAATTTTGCAAGAAGTAGATGCTATTTTTATAAATGGCTTGAAATCTTATGGCTTGTATGACAAAGTTTGGCAAGCTGGCACCATGCTTTTGCCAATTCAGAGTGTAGGCGTTATGGGCGACGAACGTACGTATGAACGAGTTGTGGCTTTACGTGCAGTTACGAGTATTGATGGCATGACTGCCGATTGGGCTCATTTGCCTTATGAGTTTTTAGCAGATATTTCCAACGAAATCATTAATAAAGTAAAAGGTGTCAATCGAGTAGTATATGATATTAGCTCAAAACCACCAGCTACCATTGAGTGGGAGTAAGTCGTTGTTTAGGTTTTTTGATTTTGGCTTAAAATGAACCTTTTTAAATTAGTCTTCATTCAAAAAAAAGCATTTTTAACCCAAAAAAAACTTAAACACCCTCTATGACTACATTCGTCGCTCATTTTGAATAATTATATAAAAAGCCTATTTGAAAATTATTTCAAATAGGCTTTTTGAATTATAAAAACATTGCTAATCTAATGTAAATTCAACGCATGGAAATTGATTATCAACTAATCAATTAGCACTAATACTTTCAGAAAGGCGTATTTTTTCTGGTTTGGCTGTTGTTGTTGCAACTTTATCGCCAACCCCTAATTCTACTTTCTTTATCTTCAACCTTCTTACTTCGAGCCAATTTCCAGATAAGAAATAGCACACCAATAAAAATAGTATAAAGAAACAAAGTTCGGTATTACTAAAATAGCTTCTTGCAAAATAAGTGAGAGCAGTTAGAGCAATAGTAACAAAATAGAGTGAAAATGATGCTTGTAAATGCGATAAATTATTGTCAATCAACAAATGGTGCATGTGGAGACGGTCAGCTTTAAAAGGTGATTTTCCACGTAAAATACGAATAGCAAACACACGAATGGTATCAAAAATAGGTATTATCAAAATTACAATTGCTATTACGGGAGCACTCACAAACGAAATATCAGATTCCCAAGCGTGCATCACATTGAAGTGGATAAATTTAACAGCCAAAACGGTAATAATATAGCCGATAATCAATGAGCCTGTATCACCCATAAAAATCTTGTTGGTTTGCGAGAAATTAAAACGCAAGAATCCTATGAGCGAACCCGCCAAACATAGTGCCAAACAAGCCAAAGAATAATGATGATTCACCAAAAACCAAAGTCCAAAACCTGTACTTGCAATCATGGCAATGCCGCCCGCCAATCCATCAATACCATCAATGAGGTTGAAAGCGTTTATCATGGCTACAAAAAAGAAGATTGTTAAAAGAATGCTTAGAATATAGGGAATATGGCTAATACCAAAGATGCCAAATAAATCGGCAATTCTTAAGTCGCTTCCTACTACCACAATGGCAGAAGCCATAATTTGAACAATTATTTTTTTGGTTGGAGAAAGTGCGTACAAATCGTCTTTAACTCCCAAAAAGAATAAAATAACAGTGCCTACAAATACTTTATGTAGGAGGATACCTTCATCGCCAAAATTCCAAATCATATAACCAATGAGCGTTCCAGCAAAAATTGCCACGCCTCCAAAAGTTGGTGTAGGGGTTTTGTGAGAGCTTCTTTTGACTGGATTGTCCATCAAGCCTCGAAGACCACTAATATTGATTATAACAGGAATTGAACGCAAATTGATAATCATTGCAACAATTGCTGATATCAAGATTTGAATATTTTTGTCTGGTATGAGTGATTCAAATGTAGGGAACATCAGAATGAAAATTATCGTATTTTGGTTAATAATTACTTACAAAGTAAATACTTTTTTTTGTTGAAAAAGTATAAAAAGGGAATATTTTTATCAAATTTTTTATCCAATGGCTATATTTCGCTCACGAATACGTTGAGCGGGATTACCTTGGTAGATAGAATAAGATTCAAGATTCTTTGTTGCAACCGAATTGACAGATAAAACTGAGTGTGAATAGCAGGTAACACCTCCACAAACTACTGCCTTTGCACCAATCCAAACACCCTCCTCAATAATTATATCTTTAATCATTAAATCAAATGTTTCTTTACTATAATCGTGATTTCCAGAAAGAAGCATAGAACCTTGCGAAAGGCAGGCATTATCTCCAATTTTGACTTTTCCAAGATTATCAATCCACAAACATTCGCCAAGCCAAACATTGTTGCCAATTTCCAAATTCCAAGGATATTTTATATTTATGCCGTGTTTCATCATTACATTCTTTCCGATTTTAGCTCCAAATAGCCTTAAAACCATTAGTTTTAAAGCAACAGGAATCAATAAATAGGACTTAATAAAAACATTGTTAACCAAAAACCATAAAACCGACATGAGAAATCCTCTTGTCAGATTTGATTTTTTATACCAATCGTTATTATATTTCGATAAATCAGTTTTATACATTTAGACTCAAGTTGATTAAAAGGTCACAAAAACTGTGCTACTTTTTTATTTTTTTTAATTTTTTTAGAAATTTAATATATCTTATTAATAACCAGGTTTAAACTCATAAAGCCTGCAACTTGGCTATTAATAAACTACTTTTTTCTCTTCCTTCGTCAAGACGGTCGGCTAAATAGGTTTTTGTTGCTTCAAAATGCTTGCGATAGCTTTCCTTATCACCCATTTCTACAATATTTGCCCATTCATGCACAGCAGTATGAAACGCCAAATCTTCTCCTCTAATACTTTTATCAAACAAGGCTGCCGAAATAGTTTCTTCCAACAAATCTTCGTTGAGGAATAAATATTCAGCCATACCAACTCTGAGTTTAAAGGGTGGCGTTTGACAAATCAAGCTTTTATAAGGATTTGTACCTAATTTGTGCCAAGTTTCTACCATTGCCAATAAACTTAAGTGCGAGTTTGGTTTATGACCAATGTCTTGGCTTAGACTAAACTCGTTCATTATTTTATCATCGAGCATCAATGTATTAGTTTTGTCTCTGAAAACTTGGTCACGAGCAGCGTAAATTCTTTTTCTAAATTTTTTCTCGTTTTCTTCAATCATCAATTCAAAAAGCTCGCTTTCGGCTTTTGCATAGCTTCTAACATCTTTTTTTGCATAAGGATTAAGTAAAGCAAGTCCAGAATAAACATGAAATTTATAGCTATAAATCCGTAAAGTCATCAAAAATTTTACATTATCTAAGCCATTTGGATGTAAAGTATTTTCCCAAGGATATACTTTTCGGTGCATAAATGCCGTGCCTATACTCTCAAACCCTACGTGCGTTACTGCCTGAATATCAGCCATCATTCGGTCGTGGGCATGAAAATCTTCTAATTGATGAATGGTTGAACCAATTTTTGAAAATAAATCTAATGTTTCATCGAAAGCTAAATTACTTGCTCGATGATTGATGACCACGAGCGTTTGTCCAACAGGGTTTACTGATGGACCAAAAAGAGCATGGCATGTAACGATTTGTGCATCTTTGGGCAGGTATTTTTCAAAAGCGGCAATTTCTGGCGTTTTTACGGAAGTCTGACCAGCTACAATTGCTCCATATTTAGTTGAAGGCCCACATTGGGCAACAACTTTATCTATGTTTTCTGCCTCAACCGAATACAAAATAAAATCACATAGGCGGGAAACAGCTATTCCATCATTTAAGATTTTGATGTTAGATTGATTAAGCTCTTTTTCTAAAATCTCACGATTTTGTGGTAAATCACAGCCATAAACATCAAAACCCACGTTTGCCCATAGTCGAGCAAACATTTTCCCCATATCTCCTAAGCCGATTACTCCTATTTTCATTTATAAAAGCGTGAATGAGTTTATAATATATTTCATCATAATCTCAATATTAAAACTTTATTTTGCAATAAAATTCTGACTACAAATTAACAACAATTTACTGATTGCCGATTTATGACTAAGAATTCTACAAAGCAGAAAAGACTCCACAATTAAATTAATTATGTAGTCTTTTCTTTTGTGTTATTGTTATTTACTTTCCTGAAATACCGTATTTATCAACGTATTTCTTATTTAATCTTTTTTGTTTATCATCTAAATCAATTTTCTTACCTCTAATAAAAGCATATTCAACTTTATTGGTTTTCATATCTAAAATGTCACCTGCCGAAACTGCAATGGTAGCTTGTTTGCCAACTTCGAGCGTGCCGACTTGCTTATCAATGCCCAAAATTTTGGCATTATTTAAGGTTATCATCTTTAAGGCATCTTCTTTGTCCATACCAAAAGCGGCAGAAGTGCCTGCAACGAAAGGTAGGTTTCTGGTTTTGTAAAACTCTTCGGTATAGAACATTCCAGTAAGAATACCCGCTTTCATTAATTTTGCTGGTAACTTGTATGGAGCCCACACATCTTCATCAACAGTATTTGGTAAACGATGTGTAGGAGCAACAATGACTGGAATATTGTTTTCTTTCAAGAAATCAATGGCTAATTCGGCCTCTTCGCCCCCAACAACTATAATTTTTAGAATTTTATATTGTTGAGCAAGTCTTACCGACTCAATAATTTCTTTGCCATATTCTGTTCTTATAAAAAGTTGCTTTGACCCGTCAAAAAGTCCACGCATTGCTTCTAATTTAGCATTTTTAGTGGTAGGACTGGCTGTTTCGGCATAAGCAAGGGCATCAGCAAAAAATTTATGTAAGTCATTTTTTTGCTCAATATACTTTTCGTTTTTCTTTACGACAAATTTCAAGTCTTCAAAACTAAACTGACGAGAAATAAGCGTAGGGTAATTTAGCCAAATGCCATCATCTTTTT
>NZ_JAYWCU010000216.1:0-9652 GCF_043780375.1 Emticicia sp.
TGAGGTTTCGTCAATTAAATATTTGTACCATTCTTCGAGTCCGTCGTGATGCTCTTTTTTATTCCAACCATTTGAAAGGCCCCAATCTTTACTTCTCGCTGAAACCATCGCACATGTAAGGTCATGTTTTTTGACGGTTGCGAATTCCTCAACGGTCAATAACTCAATTGATTGCAAACCAATATTACGGGCAGATTTGCATAGAGCATCAAGCTCAATTGAATTGTAGCACCAACGACACACCGAGTGATTGATGCGACCCTTGAGGGAAGTACCCATTTCGTGATTTGCGGCATTAATTCGAGAAGCCATAGCTCCCGTAAGAGCCACGGTAGCGACACCTCCAACAATTTTTTTCATGGCGTTTCTGCGAGAAGCGTTATTTTCCATAATAGATAAATAGAAGTAATTGAAAAATTAGGTAATTTTAAATAAAAAAAACTACTATAAACAACATTTTACCTAAAACCACTTATAAATATAATAAATTTCATAGTTTAGCGTATTTGATTATGAAAGTGAAGAGAGCAATTTTTATCAAAAACCATTACCCAAAACCATTATAAATAAGCACCCAATGAAAACTACCTCAAAAATCCTTATTTTATTCTTACTTAGTCTTATAGCCACTTCTTGTTTCAAAAAACTCAAAGAAGACCTCACACCCGATGGCACAGCAAGTATTGTTGCCAATGGAACTATTGTAGATTTAGGCAAGCCAACTGCTGTAACACTTTTGGGTGTAGTAACGGTTGAAGCACTTAAAAATAAAAGTGGTTTTACATTACTTTTAAATAAAACAGATATAAAAGCTGGAAAAACATATGATTTAAAAAGTTCGACGGGTGTTTTTACGTTTTTGAATGAAGGCACTTATTATGTACCTAATACTGGTTCTTTAGAAATTACCAAATTTACGGATAATAAAATTGTAGAAGGAAAATTCAATTTTGAAGGTGCGGCTGTAGGGAGCATTAGCAAAAGAATGACTGCAACAGGAACTTTTACCGTAAATATTATTTTTTAAATCTAATTTTAAATGAGTAGAATCGATAAAAATATTTTCAAAGCGTGGTGAAACTTTCGCCACGCTTTGTTTTGTATAAAATTATGATTCGATGCAAATTTTTAGAGAATATCAATCTCGAAACTACTCTAGCGGAGAAGGTTTAGGCAACTGTCGCTCGGTGCAGTTTAGGTGAGAATTTTCATCCTCCAAAATAATTTTCGAAGCACCATAATTATTAACATTGTCATCAAAAAAACACATAACTTGCTGATAATCAAATATTTAAATTTTCAATTAGTAAATCATAATTTTTTTCTCATCTTGGCTGAACGGTGGCATAATTTTAGGTGTTATTTATTGAGATTGCATATCGCTTGGATAAAACTCGTATTAATTTGACTTTTTTTTATGAATAAGGACTTTTTCCAACATATTTTTGATAAACATCAACAAGCAGAGCCTGTTCCGCCTACTAAAGAAATTGCGGCTTGGACTCTCCGAGTTATACGTTTACTTTTTCCAGAGCAAACGAAGGAATATTTTCGTTCGGAAGAAGAAATTGAGATTCAGTTTAAAAATCTTGAATTGGATTTGAGAAATATTTTGATTTCGACTTATCAATGCAAAGGCTGTAATCCTGAATGGAAAGCAAATGAGTTTATTGAGCGTATTCCAGAGGTTTATCGGATTTTAAAGACCGATATTCAAGCAATTTTAGATGGTGACCCAGCCGCAAAAAGTGAATTTGAAGTCATTAGAGCTTACCCAGGTTTTTTTGCTATTTCATTTTATAGACTTGCTCACGAATTGTACAATTTGGAGATTCCACTTTTGCCAAGAATCTTGACCGAATATGCTCATTCAAAAACTGGAATTGATATTCATCCCGGAGCAAAAATCGACGAATATTTTTTCATTGACCACGGCACAGGTATTGTAATTGGCGAAAGTTGCATCATTGGCAAGCACGTAAAACTATATCAAGGCGTAACTTTGGGTGCATTGAGTGTAGAAAAAACGATGGCAAATACCAAACGACATCCAACAGTTGAAAATAATGTTGTGATATATTCGGGGGCAACGATTTTGGGTGGAAACACTATTATCGGCGAACATTCGATTATTGGCGGAAATGTGTGGCTCACGAAGTCCGTACCATCCTATTCAACAGTTTATCACAAACCCGAAATTAAAGTAGTAGAAAGAGTAATGAGCTGATAAACAAACAATTACCTATTTTACATTATCAACTTTTCGATAATATATGGCTTCAATCATTGACCTTATTGGTAATACACCATTAGTTGAGTTACAAAAGCTTAACCCAAATCCAAATGTAAAAATTTATGGCAAGCTCGAAGGCAATAATCCTGCGGGAAGTGTAAAAGATCGCCCTGCTCTCAACATGATTCGAAGTGCAATAGAGCGTGGAGATATTAAGCTTGGGATGAAGCTTATTGAAGCAACAAGTGGAAATACTGGTATTGCTTTAGCGATGATTGCAAGGTTATTTGATTTAGAAATCGAGTTAATTATGCCTTCAAATTCTACCCGTGAGCGTACATTAACGATGGAAGCATTTGGTGCAAAAGTAATTTTACTCGATAATATCGAAAAATGCAGAGATTATGCAGAGGAACAAGCAAAAACTGATGAATATTTTATGCTTGACCAATTTGCTAATTCCGATAATTATTTAGCCCATTATAAAACTACTGGCCCCGAAATTTGGCGAGATACCGAACAAAAAGTCACCCATTTTGTGAGTTCGATGGGTACGACGGGTACAATCATGGGAACTTCCATGTATCTGAAAGAGGTAAATCCTGCTATTCAGATTATTGGTTGTCAACCAACTGAAGGTTCGTCAATTCCAGGTATTAGAAGATGGCCAAAAGCATATTTGCCAAAAATATTTGACCCAACTAAAGTCGATAGAGTGATGGACATTAGCGAAACAGAAGCGACTGAAATGGCTCAAAAATTAGCAAAAGTAGAAGGTATTTTTGCCGGAATGAGTTCGGGTGGAGCCGCTTCAGCAGCTATTCGATTGGCTCAAGAATTAGAGTCTGGTATAATCGTTTTTATTTGCTGCGATAGGGGCGATAGATATTTATCAAGTAATTTGTTTGGATAAAATATTCCTATCGAATAGTCAAACGTGCCAAATTCTTACAATTTGGCACGTTTATCTTATCAAAAAATATTCTTTTACTGGCATTTCACCTTAATTAAGGTTTCTGAAAACCTGGCTTTAGCGGGGTCTTTCATAATTAATTTACCATCTTTTCCGTCCATTAATTCTCCTACTTTTACCAATAGTTTATCGCCTTCCAATTTAAAAATCTTTTCTTCAGACTGATTACTCCCTTCAATCATATAGTCGTAATCAGCTATGATTTCATCACCTATTTTTTTACCTTTCAATGTACCTGATGCACCATCTTTTTCCCAAGGAGTCCAGTTCATTTCACCCGATACGGCATCGCCATTGATTATTAATTTGACGGTTGTAATATCTTTATTAAGCTTTTGCTCAAAGCAAAGTGTTTGTTCCATAATAACTGGCTTGGTTGCAGTTGCAACAGTATCAACCGAACTCATAGTTTTTGAGTCAGCGGTTTCAGTTTTATTTGATTGACAAGCTGATAAAACAAGAAGTAATACAAAAGAAATTTTTCTCATGTTAGATTAAGTTTGAAGTTTATAGAATAATTTTCACAAAATTAGTTGTTTTATTGGAACATTTCAGTTCAAAAATGAGAAATCGTTGGGGTAGATGGGCGGAGAAGAATGAAGAGTAACTATTAGAATAAATGTTGCATAAAGTTGTGCAACGTTTATTCTGTGTTTACCAAATCGTTACAACCTCATTCATTTCCAAATAAACCAGCATCATTTCTACTTTTTCGTACCCCATTTGATTGTATAACTTACCATAACTTCTAATTTGTTCGGCATATTTATGTTGAAGTTTGGGGTCATTACTTTTGCCAGTTTTATAGTCAATAATATAAACGATTCCGTCTTTTATTACCACACGGTCAGGTCGTTGAATATCGCCATTGGGTAATAAAATTTCTCTTTCATTGTCAATTTGTAATCCTGCTTCAAAAAGTGGCAATAATTCAGGTAAATTAATCACTTTTTCTATCGCTTCTCGAATATTTTCTCCTTCTTTTTGGCTAATAATTCCCTCAAATTCTAAGGCTTGAATGGCTTTTGGTACATCATTTTTTGTTTTGATTTTAGCAAAAGCCTCGTGTACTTTATTTCCTTTATCTTTACTTTTGTCTAAAGTTTCGAGGTCAAATATTTTATCAGAAGTTCGTCGTAAACGAAGGCGGTCGCTGCGATCTTCGCTGATAATTTTTGGCAAACGAATGATTTCTTGAACTTCTTTTTTGGGTGTAAATTTCTTAATAAAACGCCCTCGATTGAGTTCATAAATATTTTCTTCTGGATTAAATCTATCTTCTGATTCCAAAAAATCTCGCATCAACTCCCCTACTCCTTGTACTTTTTTATGGTGACTTTTCTGCGAAAGCACGAAGAGTTTATCAGCCGCACGAGTGAACGCCACATACAACATATTGAGGTTTTCGAGGAAAGTTGCTTGCATTTCAGAATCATATTGTGCTGATAATTCGGTCATACCCAATTTATCATTTAATTTGATTGGCGATGCTAATAACTTCACACTTTCACCTTCTTTTTCACAGGTAAACTCTTGATAATCAAGCGATTCTAAGTCTCCCCAAACTTCTGAATAATTATTTGGTTTGAATGACCATTGAGCATAAGGAATAATTACGACTGGATATTCTAAACCTTTCGAGCGGTGAATTGTCGTAATTGTAATAGCATCTTGCTCAGATGGGGATTTGACCGAAAGTGCAGAAGAATCTTTTTTCTCGTCCCAAAACTTCAAAAAATCTTGCAAGTGATTACTTTCTTTCAAGCTATAATTCAACACCACATCCAGAAATCTAAAAAGATAAGATTTTCGGTCAGTACGCTCAAAAAGCCCGAAAGTATGAATGATTTTCTCGGTCAATTCATAAATACCCGCTTTATTTAAACTTATCGGATTTAGCTCAAAACCATGTTTAGAAAAAAGCAAATAAAACTCCGAAATATGAGGAGCATCAACGGCTGCCGAAATCAAATTATTTGCTTGATTATCAGGTATTTGCCCTAAAATAGTTTGATGAAACAAATACGAAACTTCCGACTTTGCCAAACGATTGTCAGGCTGATTGACAACTCGCATAAAAGCAACCAATAAACGAACAATCGCAGAGTTTTTGAGCAAAAGCGAATCACGAGAAATGATATTATAATTAGCATCGGTCAAGAAATTTGCCATTGCCGACGATTCTTTGTTTCGGCGACAAAGAATCGCAATATCACCCTGTGAATAACCTTCTTGCAAGGCTGCTTCAATTAGTTCAACGGTGCGAGCCAGCATCGAATCTTCGCCTTTTATGTATTCCAAAAACTCAATTTGAATTTGTCCACCAACCAAAGCTTTTGATGGAATTTCCTGCAAATAATCAGCGTAAACATCGGGCAAAAAACTATAAGTTGGTGTATGTTTTTCGAGAATTGAGGCAAAAAATCGATTGTTAAAATCTATGATTTCTCTCGCACTTCGGTAGTTAGTCGTAAGCGATTTTGGATTAATATATTGAGCAACCGACATAAATTGCTCGACCTGAAAATCTTTAACTAAAACATTGTTCAACAGAGGTTTGATATCGCCTTTAAATAAATAAACGATAAGTTCCATCTTGCCGCCACGCCAACGATAAATAGCTTGTTTGGCATCGCCCACAATGAGATTGAAATGGTTATTTGCCAACGAGTTTTCGATAAGTGGTAGCAAATTATAAAACTGCATATCCGACGTATCTTGAAACTCATCAATCAGCAAATGATTGTATCTTTCACCGATGCGTTCGTAGATAAATGGCACTGGTTCAGATAAGATAATTTGCAGAATTTTGCGGTTAAATTCAGCAATAAATACTTGATTTTTTTCGTCTAAAACTTCATCAAATTCCTTCTTAATTTTCTTCAATAAAGACAATTTTCGAAGGTTAGGTTTTAGCAGACTAAGAAGCGTATATTTTTTAAGGTTTTTCTCCTTAAACTCCTGCATTTCATAGAAAATCTGGCTCAAATCTTCTTTGATTGAATCAATGGCGTTTTGAGTAGGAATTGGAGTTTTGGCGGTGTACCATTTGTCGTCATTGATGGCGGCCCAATGATAAGAATTAGGCGATTTATCCTTTTTTTTATAATATTCTTCCTCAAAATCTTCTCGCATATTATAAAAATATCCGCCAATTCCTTTGGCTTTTTGAGTAAAATCATCTACGCTAAGTCCTTGATTTTCAATGTATTGTATCCCTTTTTCGGCCAATGATTCAATTTCGTTTTCAAACCATTTGAGGTAGGCATAAATATTATTCGAAATCGCCCAAAAGTCTTTAGGTTCGAGATTGTCTAATTTGATAAGTGAAGCATAAAATTGGTCGTTTATCAGATGTTTGCCAAACTTTGCCAGTTCATCAATAACAAAATTCCAACTTTGACCGTCGTTTACTTTTTCGCCAATAAAATTTTCTAAGATTCGGGTAATATCTCGGTGTTCGTCATCGCCTGCTTTTTCAATCAATCGCTCTACGGCTTCGGTCATTACTCGGTCGGTATCGAGCACGATTTCATAATTGAACGGCAAACCCAAATCTTCCGTAAAAGCACTCACCAATTGGTTTACAAAACTGTCAATTGTTTTGACGGCAAAGTCTGAATATTCTTGAATGATATGATTGAAAACCGCCACCGCACGAAATTGAATCGTGTCTGCGGGCAATTTTGTTTCCTCGACTATCATAAGAAACATTGCCCAAAAATTTGAATTTTCATTGAAATTTGTTGAATCTGCCATTTCTTTCAAAGCCGACAAAATTCGGTCTTTCATTTCGGCAGCGGCATCATTGGTGAAGGTAATTGCTAAAATTCGCTTATAATAATACGATTTATCACTTCCAAGAGCCAATTTGAGGTATTCTTTGGTGAGCGTAAAAGTCTTTCCTGACCCAGCCGAAGAGCTATAAATATTGAATTTTGACATAATTATTATTGCGGTGTTCTTTTCTTCCCGAACGTAAAACCTACAAAGTATTGTTAAACCTGCAAGGTCTTGGCGACCTCGTCTCTTTCAGACCTTACAGGTTTATATGGGAATTAATGAGACTCTCGCTTCACTTCATGTCCTGATTTTCCAACTAAAAAATCTAAATCTGCACCTTTATCTGCTTGCATTACGGTATTGACAAATAGCTTCGTATAACCACGGTCATAACCTAAATCAATTGGTTTCCAGTTTTTACGGCGTTCGGCAAGCTCTTCGTCTGAAACGTGCAAATGAATGCTACGATTTGGTACATCAACTTCAATTTCATCGCCGTTTTGTACTAAAGCGAGGTTTCCACCAACAGCCGATTCGGGTGAAGCGTGCAAGAAAACCGTTCCATAAGCTGTACCGCTCATGCGAGCATCCGAAATACGAACCATGTCGGTTAAGCCTTTTGCTAATAATTTTGTGGGTAATTGCATATTGCCCACTTCTGGCATTCCTGGATAACCTTTAGGACCAACATTTTTCAAAACCATTACCGAAGTTTCGTCTATTTCCAAATTAGGATCATCAATGCGGGCATGATAATCTTCTATTGTTTCAAATACTACCGCTTTACCTTTATGTTGCATCAAATGTGGCGATGCTGCCGATGGCTTAATCACTGCCCCATTTTCGCACAAATTACCTTTTACAACGGCAATACCGCCTTCACGCAAAATTGGATTTTCTGAAGTTGAGATCACATCTTCATTCCAAATTTTTGCACCTTTTGAATTATCAACTAAACTTTTACCATTGACTGTGATGGCTTCTTTGTGTAAAAATCCAGCCATTTCTTTAATGACTGCAGGAAGCCCACCCGCATAATAAAAATCTTCCATCAGATATTTTCCTGAAGGCATAAGATTGAGCAAAAACGGCATTTTGCTACCAATATCGTCAAAATCTTGAAGGTTCAAATCAACGCCAATTCTTCCTGCAATAGCCAAAAGGTGTAAAACTAAGTTGGTTGACCCACCCACAGCAGCATTCATGATAATGGCATTTTCAAATGCGTCACGCGTCAAAATTTTTGACAATGTGAGGTTTTCTTTCACCATTTCTACCGCACGCATGCCCGACATGTGAGCCAAAACTTTTTTGCGAGAATCGGCGGCTGGAATCGCCGAAGCACCGGGAAGTGTCAAACCTAAAGCTTCGACCATTACAGCCATTGTTGAGGCTGTTCCCATTGTTGAGCAATGCCCTATGCTTCGACTCATGCACGATTCGGCTTCTTCAAACTCTTCGGGTGTCATTCTGCCCATTTTTAAATCGTCGGCAAAACGCCAAACGTCAGTGCCCGAACCAATGGCTTTTCCTTGAAAACGTCCATTGAGCATTGGGCCACCTGGCACAACGATTGTGGGCAAATCGCAACTTGCTGCACCCATCACAAGCGAAGGTGTGGTTTTGTCGCAACCTGTCAATAGAACTATAGCATCGAACGGGTTTCCACGAATACTTTCTTCTACGCTCATGGAAGCCAAATTTCGATAAAGCATGGCGGTTGGACGAATGATTGTTTCGCCCAAAGACATTACTGGAAATTCCAATGGAAATCCACCAGCTTCATACACTCCATTTTTTACTACTTGAGCTAATTCTCTAAAATGCCCATTACAGGGCGTTACTTCTGACCAAGTATTACAAATGCCAATGACTGGTTTTCCTTTAAATTGATGTGCTGGGTATCCTTGATTTTTCATCCAACTACGGTAAATAAAACCGTCTTTCCCTCCTTTTCCGAACCAATCTTGGCTACGTAATTCTTTGTTTTCTTGATTAGGCATGATATATTTTATAATTTATTGACTCAAAATTAATAAGAAGAGTTATAAAGGTATTACTTGGTGATTAAATATCAACTAATTAACTTATAATATTACACCTTATTAACTATCTACCTTGTATCTACAATTATGTATTATTTTCTGCGTTTTTAGAAAAAGACAAGAAATTTCTATCAAAAATCCTTACTTTTTTGTTGTTTTGCACCAATATTATAAATTTTGTAGGAAAATAGTAAGAATTAATCAAAAAAAAATAAAAACATGAACTTATTTGATACGTTGAACGAGGCCCTGAATGATGAAGTTGTATCAAAAATTGCCAAACTTTCTGACGAAGAACCAGAAAAAACGAAAAAAGCGTTAGATGGTATTTTTTATACATTAATAGCAGGTTTAGTTCGCCGAACAGGCAGTATGATGAGCGTAAGTATGCTCTATAATCAAGTACAAAAAGGGAATCAAGGAGGCGAATTGATTGGAGATGTTATGCCTTATTTGAACAAAAAAGAGAAATTAGACTCAATCTTGAAAATTGGTGATGGTTTGGTTAGTCAGATTTTTCCTGCCTATAAAAGCCCTTTGGTGAGTATGATTGGTACTTATGCTGGTATCAAGAAAAACTCTTCTACTATGTATTCGAGTTTGGCAGCTCCAATTTTG